>JAHWKS010000740.1 GCA_019347795.1 Planctomycetota bacterium
CATCGGCCGGCCATCGTGTTTTTTGAGGCATTTGGCTTTCGCGGCGACGTAATGCGCGTCTTTTTCCCGCTGACGCTCGCGTTCGTGGTCTGGGTGGCGCTGCGAATTGCGGCTTTCGCAGTGCGTGGCTTCTACTTGCGGCTTGAGGCGATGAACGGCGATCAACGGCAACGGCTTGAGAGAGCGTCGCTAATCCTCTACCGCATCTCTACAGGGTTGCGAACAGGTTCGCGGTGGCTCTGCGCCGCCATGGTGGTCCTGCTTGCCATGGCGATCACCGCCCTGTTGGTAACGGGAGACATCTCGTTTTCCTTCATCGCTAACGAGTGGGGCGTCAAGGTCGAACAGGATACCGTTCGGGCCGTACAGCGGATGTTTCTCGTCGTCATTGCGGCCGTCGTCGTGGTGGGACTTCTCCCATACATTCGTCTGGACCGCTTAATTCATAGTGGCGCCACACCCAAGAACGCGGTGGAGAGTTGGATCTTCAACGCAGCGCTTCTGTCGCTTCTGTGCGGGGTGCCGCTCTTGCTATTCGCCGGCGCAGTCCAGGAGGATCTGTCGAACTACAACGGGGAGCGTCCCGACCGCCACCAACTCAACATCACAAGTTTCGGTGACTGGCAGGCCTTCTGGAACCGCGTTGAGCGGGAGGCGAAATCGGCTGAAAACTCGACCGGTCCCGCTTCGGCGCCAATGTCTGCCGAACTTTGGAAAGCCGTTTCCCAGGCGACGGGCCCCTACGAGCCCAACGTTCACCGAGTGAGCCGTCGTGATGCCTACATAAAGAGGCTCGATCAGGACGTCTACTGGTTCCGACGCTGGTGGGACGGCGCCCGTTACAGCTGGGAGGTAATAGGTGGAGATGCGCCCGTCCCATCCAAGCATCGCGATGATGTGGACGCCAAACTCGCGGCGATGGTAGAAGAGCTGGAGAAGCCGATTGACGAGGAAGAAAGACTGACCCGCTGGCGACTGAACTTCGGGAAGGACGAGAACCTCTTTCTTTTGCTCTGGCACGCGAGACGTCTGCAGGACGAGGAAAAAGAGCTTCTCCTGAAAGAATTGAACAAGCGATGGCTGGACCCTGAAGCCGAGGAATTCTCCAAGGCTCCGGACAGTTATAAAGTCGCCGGGGAAGGTGCCCTCCCAGGCGGTGAAGACCCGAAGCTGCATTCGCTCCACCGTCAAGCGGCGGCGTGCGCCGCGCTGCTCGCCGAAGCCAACGACGAGGCCGAGCCGGACCCGAGGCGCAGGAAGTACCTTGCGAGGGAACTCGCCGGCCTCAACCGAAAGTTGCTGCAGGCTGGCTACGGCGATGATCTGCTGCGGCCAGGGAGCACCGTGTTCGCGTACAACGTCATCAAGGCCGACCAAGCGCGCCGCTGGGAATGGCTCGCCTGGCTGGTTCTGCTGTTCGGCGTAGCAGCCCTGACCGTCCACCTGAACGCAACCTCGATGCATGGATTCTACCGGGACCAACTTACCAGAGCCTGGATCGTCGAGCATCCGACCGGCAGCCCCACCTTGCCGCTTTCGGAACTCGACACCTGTTCCCGCGGCGCTCCCTATGTACTCATCAATGGCGCCCTAAATCTGTTTGACCGGCGCTCCGATCGCGAGGGAGGTCCCACTGATGCGTTTCTGTTCTCACAGCTTTTCGTCGGGGCGGAATCTACGGGCTATGCACGCACCAAAGAGTACTACCACGGGCGCTACGACTTGGCGAACGCAATCGCGATTTCAGGGGCAGCAGTCAGTCCCGTCTCCGTCCGCAATTATTTCCTCCGCGTGCTTCTCCTCTTAACGAACTCCCGCCTGGGCCAGTGGCTTCCAAACCCACACGCTCCGCGGCGAGCATTCGCCATTCGTCGCCTGATGGGCTTCTACCCGTCCCCGCTCCGGCTAATGTTGGCGTGGATGTGTTGCAAGCCGCGCGACCGGGCGCTGAGCTTCATCTCTGACGGCGGAATTCACGACAACCTGGGCATCGAGTCGCTCCTGCAGCGCCGCTGTCGCGTCATTGTCGCGGTAGATGCGGGGGCCGATCCCGCTGGTCACTTCACCGACCTGCTCAAGTTGGTGCGGCGCATGCGGGTACACCACGGGGTCCGGCTTTGCGGCGTCTCGGAGCACGACGAATTGCTCCCTCTGGAGGGGCTCCTCGCCGGGGAGGATGATACTCACGCAAAGGTCCACTTTCTTTGCGCCGCCATCCATTATCCGCCCGACCCGCGACTCGGGCCAGAAGGCGACGTTGAGCAGGGCTACCTGGTATATGTGAAGCCGTCGTTTACGGGGGACGAGGCCGCGGATCTCCAACGCTACCGTCTGGAGAACCAGGTCTTCCCGCATGACCCGACGCTCGATCAATTTTACGATCCGAGACGCTTTGAGGCGTACCGCGGTCTTGGGCACCACATCGGCCTGAAGATATGCGAGTACCTCGATCGTGGCGGACGGATTACGGGACGGCCGCCGGAGCCAACGCTCGCGTCATGGACACCGCCGCCCAGTCGCGGCCCGGCCCGCACAGAGGGCGCGGTTCCTGCGATGAGCGCGGAGACCGAGACCGAGCAGCCGGAACCGATGACTCTTGCCCACGTCTTGGCGAAAGAAGCCCACGCCGGCCGCGCCAAAGAGCAGGCGTCAGACGGCGACGACGTTCGCCCCCACCGCCCTAGGTAGCCGCATGCGGAAGGGGCCCTACAAAGAAACGGAGTTGAACCATGATGCGAACTACATCCCGCATCGGCTTGATTGCGTTGGTCCTCGCCCTCGCCGTAATAGGCGCCGCGCTCGGAGCCGAGGGATGGCTCGACGGTGATCCAGACGACATATGGCAGCGGCCGCCAGGTCTTTGCCAGGACGGGGGGCGCTGGTATGCGATCGCGTCACCCGAGTCCGGCCGGCAGGAGAATCCTCCGAATGGGCCGGCGATGACCGCTGGTCGCGACCGCACTGGCACCGACACACTGTCAACCAAGTTCACCCGCTGCGCTTCACGGATCGGAACACGGACGGCACTGGCAACAGGCTGTCGCCGCTGCTGCAAATCGCCGAGGAGCTAGATAACGACGGACACCACGACTATTACGACGGCGATACACAGTGGGGGCGCCTGGTGAACTTCGATAACGATGTGGCTCACCACTTCTTCGTCCAGAACATCGGCTTCCTGGCCCGCGAGTACCACATTGATGGATTCCGCTTCGACTTCACTTGGCCGATTCACAACGAATTCGATGGCAACATCACGGTCCGGGAGGTCCGGCGGCGGATGGCAGTTTCTCCGCGAAGTGCCGGCCGAGGCCAAGGAGGTCGATCCGGGAATCGTGCTCGTTGCCAAAGAGCTGCCGAATACGTGGTACGTGACGCGGGAAAGGGTGGACAGCAATCCGGAAAAAGGCCATTCCGCGCAACTCTGCAATTCGCAATGACTTGCGGCGACAGCGACGATATTTCGCAGAAAAGTATGTCCGCCGAGTCCTCTCTCCGCGACAGTAATAATAGGGGGACTGCGAGGCGCGAGTGATGTAGGTCAAAGCGAACCAGGCGCAACATGCTTGGCCGAGCACTCGTGCAGAACGAGCCTCCGCTTTTCTCCATCGGCGCTCCGAGTCGACCCGCTGCTCGCGGCC
>JAHWKS010000741.1 GCA_019347795.1 Planctomycetota bacterium
AACATGCGGGCGCGTACACGTTCCTCACGTCGCGCTCGACGCAGCGCCAAACAGGATGCGGTCGATCCGCGCCTTGAGCAGCATCGGCTCGCCGTCCACGTCCAGAAACGGCGGCTCGCGGAAATCGGCTGTCTCCGTGTGACGGATTCGCCAGCCTTTCCGCACCCACTCCGCCTGCCAGTCGGCGAAGGTCTGAAGGCGGTAACGAATCTGCTCCACCTGCACGCGAACCGCGGGAAGCGGATGAAGGCCGTGCCGCTCGCGAACCATGCCGTCGAGGATCGTCTTCAGCATGGCGAGGATCTTCTCGGCGTCCTTCCACTCCCGGGCTTGCTCATCCCGGCCGAACTCATCCAGAACGTCGTGCAGCAGAGTGCCGAAGACGCCGGCGTCCATTTCCGCCGCGGCGTCGTCGAGCGAGTCCAGCTTGAGCACCCGCTTCAGGTAGAAGCGATAGGGGCAGGCGATGTACTCCTTGAAGCTGGTGACGCTCATGTGCTTGATGGGCTCGACCAGCCGCGTCGGCCGCGGAACCTCGAAGGTGCGCGGCCGCGTCGGAGCGGAAGTCGCCTTCCCGCGGCGACGCCGGCCTTGCGGCGGGTCGGCCCGCAGCGTGAACGGCTCTTCGGCGATCACCAGCGGATGCGGCCGGACCTTGGGGGCCAAGGGAGCGAAGAATCGCCTCGCCCGCTGGGCGATGGTGTGCTCGTCGGCGGCGAAGAGAAGCCGGCTGGGCGGAAGCGGGTTCCCTTCCGCGTCGTGCCGGGCGACGATCAACGTCACATCCTCCCGCGAGGCAAGGATGGAGCTGAGGGCGTAGGCGTCGCGGGCGTAGCGGCGTTCGTTATCGACCACACCGAGCCGGCGACGCAGCTCGTTGGGGAGGAACATGTCGGCGCTGATCGACGAGGGGACGCGTCCCTCATTGAAGCTCGTGATAACGACCGCCGGCGCGTCATCCAAAGGCAGGTCGAGCCAGCCCAGCAGCTCGACCGCCTCGGGCTTCTGCGGCGCCGGGAGCATCTCGCCGGTCAACTGCTCCAGCGAGTAGCGGATCGCATCGGCGGCGGAAAGCTGCGGCGATAATTCGTCAGGGAGCGTCTCGTGCTCCGACAGCACCCGCTCCAGCCGGGCGCAGGCGAGGACGGTGTTCGCCTGCGGCGGATCGTCGCGATCGAACTCGCGGCCGCGATAGACTTCGGTCAGCAACTGCGTGAGCGGCTGCGTCCACTCGGGCAGTCGGCGCTGCCCCTCGCGGAGCGGCGCCAGAAGTGCGGCGACCACGGTGAACGCCTCGGCGGCGGCGGGATATTCGTGCCAGCCGCCGGCCTCGTCATCATCGAGCCGCGCGGGCAGGCGATTGCAGTAAAGTTCATCAAGCTGCGTGAGCAGGCTCGAGTCGCCTGTTTGCAACACGAGCCATTCGTGCAAATCGGGGTGTCTGGCGAGCGCGGCGAAGTCGACGAAGCGGCCTCGCTCCAGGTAACCCGCAATCGCCGAGAGCAGCCGGCAGGGGGCGGAGTCCAGCACCCGGCCGCCGTCGTAGTAGTGCGTCTGCACGTCGGACTGGTAAAGCTGCCGCTCGATGTGCGGGGCGAGCAGCGGGTCGGGAACGCCGATTGTGACCTCATCCGCGGCGTAGCGGCCGTCGTAGCCCGCCAATTGCAAAGCGACCGCCTCCGCCTGATCATCCGGCCCGGCGACGCGGACAACCTGTACATCGCGAACGTCGATCGGCGCGTCGAGCCACTTCTCGGGAATCACGCAGCCGTGCTCGTCGAAGCGATCGCCCCATTCCTCCGGAGCGTGAACCAACGCGGTGACGCGATCAGCCACCTGATCGAGTATCCGCCGTGCAGCGATGCTCAGATCCACGGCGCCGATGACGATGATGTCCCTTTCGGTCTGGAACTCCCGCTGCTTAATCGCAACCAACCGCGCCGTTTGCAGGTCCCACACCTCCAGCCGGTCGAGCAGCTTGAGATACTCCGCCTGCACCGCTCGCATGGCTTGCCAGCGATCGGTTTCGCGGAAGCCTTCGACCTCGGGACCCAGTCGGAGCACGTCGGCGAAGTCGAGCGCGTCGCCCGCCAGCTCCACGTGTTGGCGTCGGAGCAGCTCTCCCAGGTTCATCCAGCCGGTGGCGTCGTCCGGCTCGGGCGGATTGGCGACGATCGCCGCCAATCGCTCCGGCGGGCTGTCCCGCAGCACCCGCGTCCAAGCCAACTGCTGGACAAGCTGGCTGGCGAAGGGGAATTTCGGCCTGTAGAGCTTCTCGGGGAGGTTACCCACGGTGTCGATGTCGGGCGGATCCAACCGCAGCCCTTCCGTCTCGGCCCGCTCCAGCAGGATCTCCAAAAGCCGCCGGCCGCCGCTGACCACGGGGGTAATGACAATCGCCCCCCGCATCGCCGCTTGGGCGCCGCGGCGGTAGCGGCCGAGCAGATAATCGGCCGCCGACTCCAGCGGAGGCCGCCGCCAATCCAGAAACACGCGGGAAATCGACATGGACCGCAGGGGGAAAGACCCAAGAATCGCAAATCAGCCCTCGATGGCCAGGTTTCCTCTACTCCTATTGAACGCGGCCCCCGTGACACGTCTGGTCACAGGCCCGGTTTTTTCGCGATCCTCAAATCTCGCGGACTCCGTTTTCATCGCGATAGGAAACGCGGTACATGTCGCGGCGGCGGTCGTTCCAATTCTGCACCGAGCCGGTCTCGCGATGGCGACGCAGCAACTCCACGTCCAGGTCGTGTAGCTGGATGGTCTCGATGTTCTCGTTGCACTCGGCGGCGATCCCGTCCCGCGAAAAAGAAAAGTCGGCCGGCGTGTAGATGCCCGACTGCGCGTAATGGATGTCCGCGTTCTCGACAAACGGCAGGTTTCCCGTGCAGCCGGCGATCGCCACGTACATGTGGTTCTCCACGCAGCGGGCCTGGGCGCAGTACCGCACCCGAAGGTAGCCCTGCCTTGTGTCGGTGTTGAAGGGGACGAAAAGGATATTGGCGCCCTTGTCGGCGGCCACGCGGGCCAGCTCCGGGAATTCCACGTCGTAACAGATATTGATCGCCACCCGGCCCACGTCGGTGTCGAACACCTCGAGCGTGGCGCCGGTGGAGACGCCCCACCAGCGGCGCTCGCTGGGGGTGACGTGCAGCTTGTACTGCTTGCCGATGGTGCCGTTGCGCTGAAAGAGGAAGGCGACGTTGAAGAGACGATCGTCTTCCACCACAAAGTGCGAGCCGCCGATCACGTTGCAGTTGTACTTGACCGCCATATCGGTGAAGAACTCCAGGTACTGCGGCGTGAACTCGGCGATCTTCCGCGCCGCCGTGCCCGGGCGGTAGCCCTCGATGCAGGACATCAACTGGTTGGTGATCAGCTCGGGGAAGAGGACGAAGTCGCACTTATAGTCGGAGGCGACGTCGATGAAGTACTCGCACTGGTGGGCGAACTCATCAAAGTTCCGCACCCGCCGCATCTCGTACTGCACCACGGCCAGCCGCACCGGCTCGATGGGCCGGTATTTGCGCTTGCCGCCGGGACGGTAATCCAGGTTAACCCACTCCAGGAACGTGGCGTAGCCAAGCGACTCTTTGTCGCCGGGGAGGTAGTTGGGAATCAGCCCCTTGAGCACGAAC
>JAHWKS010000742.1 GCA_019347795.1 Planctomycetota bacterium
GAGTCGGCCATCGGCAACGTGTCGGAAACGGCCGTCGGCGGCAAGACCTTCACTGCCGAGGAGTTTGCCGATATGACGGAGGGGCTGCCGACGCGGTCCTGTCCCGAGGCGCCGCCGGAGGAAGAGAACATGGACCGCGACTGGTCGGTCACGTTCCGCGATCGTCATCCGGTGTCGGCGGTGTTCCGCGACGGCCAGGCCGCGCTACAGATTCACTTCGAGCGATTCACCAGCGAGGGGGAGGAATTTGACTACCCCCTCGACATCGCCGCGGTTTATTCGATCGAAAGCGGTCCTGAGGGACCGAAGCTCATCCGGGAAGGGCGGGTGCGGGTGACCTGGGCTACGCCGCGCCGGCCGCGGTTCGGTCAGCGAGCGGTGCTGGAGTCCAAGTTCCGTGTCCGTTTCGAGCGGATGTTCTGCGAGGAGTTCTTCGTCCAAGACATCACGCCGCCGGAAGCCCCAGAGGGGTTCGGCTTTTTGCGCGACTTCATGCTCCGCTCCCAAGACGGCTGGTTCACCACCGGCTTCCGCCGCATCGCCGGGAACTAGCCCCTCGCCCAAGACCCCGCTACACTTGGGAAAAATAGCCGGAGACCAACGTGTCTCCGGACGTCCGCGCCCCATTCGCCTCCAACAACACCAAGGGCGCGCCACAAATCCATGGACTCCACCGGGAGCATCATCATGGAGCGATGGGTGGAAATCTCATTCGACTGCCTCCCCTTACGGAGCGTCGGCCGGCTTGATGCGCCGCTGGACGCCTCCCCCAAGTTCCAGGAGTTCTGCCGGCGCGTGAAGGCGGCCATCGAAAAGCACGGCGCCCACAACACGTACTACCTCTACAACGCCCGCTGCGGGTACCATCTCGCGAACTCGGATGAAGTCGGCATGATCGAGTTCGCGTTCCACGGCGTGGCGATCACCGACGAGAGCGATCAGCAGACGAAGCACTGCGACCTGGAGGTGGCGCTGACCCGCGAGACGTGCCCCTGGCTGACCGAGCCGATCGTCGCCTGGTTCGCCGCCACCGTGCAGCACTCGGTGTCCGTCGAGTTCGACCGCTTCATCGCCGCAGGTGATCTCAATCAAGCCAAAGAGCGCATGGCGAAGATTCAAGCCAAGGTCGAAGAGCAAGGTGGGTACTTGGGGATGTACCTGTAGGTCCCGGCCGCCGGACGGGAACTTCTTCTGGGGCGCCGCGCAGCCTCGGGTTCCAAACTCAACCGGCGCTATCGAGGGAAGGCCCCGCCCGGCAGGGGCAACCTACTTCTAGACCTTTCGAAACAGCGCTCGCATCATGCCGCGCCGCTTGCGTCGCCGACAATTTCAGCTATCGGACCTGATTCAAATGACCGCATTGCTTGCGGTTGTCGCGGTTCTTATCCATTATGCTGAACCCATGCGCGTAATCTTGGCCGCGATTTTGGCGGTCGGCGTTCTGCCATTCCTGCTCCTTCCCGCATGGCTGTTGCTCATTCTTCTGAGGGAAAGGGACTCCCGCGCAACCATGGGGCCCACCGATCTCGCGGCGATGTATCTGATTGGAGTCGTATTCTGCGTTCTTTGGCTGCCTGACTGGCTGTTTGATTGAAAGGCATCCGAGGCGCGAGACGCTTGTTCAAATACCGATATCGTCCGCCGCTACCAATGAAGGGTCCCGCCCGGCAGGCGGGACCTACTCGATCCACCCGCCGCCTAACACCCTCGGACCCTCATAACAAACCACCGCCTGTCCGGGGGCGATGCCGTAGCGGGGCTCGTCGAAGACGACGCGCAGGCGATCGCCGGGAAGCGCTTCGGCCGTGGCGGGCTCGGCCGTGCTGTTGTAGCGGATTTGAGCGGCGCAGCGGAACGGCTCGCTCAGCGGATCGACCAGCCAGTTCGTCCGCCGGGCGGTTAGTTCCTTGCGGCCGAGTTCTTCCTTCGGGCCGATCACGACGCGGCGGGTTTCCGGCTCGATGCGCACCACGAAATAAGGGTCGCCCATCGCGACTCCCAGGCCCTTGCGCTGGCCGACCGTGAACCGCTCGATGCCGGCATGGATGCCGACCACCCGTCCCTCGGTGGTGACGATTTCGCCCGAAGCGTCCTCGTCACCGGTGCGCCGGACGCGGATGAACTCGTCATGCTTCCCGGAGGTGACGAAGCAAATCTCCTGCGAGTCCTTCTTCTCGGCCACCCGCAGCCCCAGCTCCGCCGCCCGACGACGAATCTCCGGCTTGTGATAGTCGCCCACCGGCAGCAGCATCCGGGAAAGATATTCCCGCTTCACGCCGAACAGGACATACGACTGGTCCTTGCGTTCATCCAATCCGCGCAGCAGCGCGGGCGTATCGCCGCGCGACATTCCGCATTCGCGCCTCGCGTAATGCCCGGTCGCGATGAACTCGGCGCCGATGCTGTCGGCGTAGTCGAAGAGCTTGCCGAACTTGATCCAGTTGTTGCACATCACGCAGGGATTCGGCGTCCGCCCCGCGGTGTACTCGTCAACGAAGTAATCGATGATGCGGCCGAACTCCTCCTGCAAATTCAGCGCGTAGAAGGGAATATCAAGCCGGTCCGCCACGCGACGGGCGTCGAGCGCGTCGCTGGCGGTGCAGCATCCCTGCTTGTGGTCGGCCCGCTGACCCGCAATCGGCAGCGAACCTCTCGCCTCGCCCGAAGCGCAGACCGCGGGCGACTCCTCGCCGTGGCGCATGAAAACGCCGACCACTTCATGCCCCTGGGCGAGAAGGAGGTTCGCGGCGACGCTGCTATCAACGCCGCCCGACATCGCTAAGACAACGCGGGCCATAAGGCGGGATGGGAGAAGGCGGACTCTCATGGCAGTCTATCCCCGACGTGGGGGAGCGACAAGGTAAAGTACCGCGTCGAGTCGCGTGGAGAGTAGCCGGAGGCTAACAGCCTCCGGAGGCTTGCGCTGCGGCAAAACACAAAGCTGGCGCACACCTCCGGAGGCTGTTAGCCTCCGGCTATTGACGATGCTTATGGCGACGGGCGGCGTTTGACCTTGTGCGCAGCCCTCGCACACTTAACCTTTCCCCGCTTTTTCCGGGTCGATACAATTCCTCACACACGATGGAAGCGACTTCGATTGCGTCGATGGCGCCGGGGAGGCTCTTGGAGCTGCCTGGGCGTCTGGAGTTTCATGACGGCTTCGCTTCGGTGCTGGCGGCCCTGCAGGAAGGAGGGCGGGCCACGCTTGACGGAGTCTGGGGGGGATCGCGCGCCCTCGCGGCGGCGGCTCTCGCCCGGCATTGCGGCGGTTCGCTGGTGGTGGTGTGTCCCAAGCCGGACGCCATCGACCGCTTCGCCGACGATCTGGCGCTCTTCACGCCGGCCGCCGTGGAGCGGTTTCCCGCTTGGGAACAGGGTCCCAATCAGCGGATCATCTACGACGAGATCTACGGCGACCGCCTCCGCACGCTGAAGCTGCTGGCCCGCGGCGAGCGGCCGGAAGTCATCATCACCTCGGCGGCGGCACTCCTCCAGCCGACCGCGACTCGCGACGGCGTCGCCGCGAGTTCCCGCGTCGTGCGGGTCGGGCAGCGGCTCGACGTGGATGATCTCCTGGCATGGCTCGCCCAGCGAGGGTTCCACGCGGTAACGGCCGTCGAGCTGCCGGGCGAATTCT
>JAHWKS010000743.1 GCA_019347795.1 Planctomycetota bacterium
ACGCATGCGAGGTGCGTTTCAGGAGCACCCAAGGAATCAGCAGCCAGGTGAGCAGATACCCGGCCGCCAAGAGAACCCAGATCCACGAATCCAGCATGAGCGATTGACGGACGCAAGAACGGCGCCGCTGGCGAGGAAAGTCGGCGCCATCCTGCGAGCCATCCTGCGACTCGGCTCGAAGTGCAGCTTCGGCTCAGCTACAATGGTTCTCGACCGCGGCCCGGAGGGGAACGCGGCATCCTCCCGCCTACTCTTTCCCGCCTACCCCGGAACTTCTCATGTGCACCACACTGGCTTCGTTCACCTTTCTGGCTGCGCTTGCCGCGGCGTGGGATGCGGGAACCCTGGCGACGTACGAGGGCGAGATGGTCGCCGAACGGGCGGACGACAACGTCGGCGCCAAGACGTTCACGCTCAATGTCTTCGTCGCCGGGAGCGACGCCGATACGACGACGTTTCTTTGGACGCTGCAAGAGAAAGGACGCGGCGCCTTTCCCTGGCCCGCCCGCTTCGGACAGTGGCGCGTCACCGGCGACGGCCGCACTATCCGCGGCGCCGCGCCGGCGGTGCTCTTCGACCATGGCGAGGGACTGGGGGAAGCGTCGCTGGCGATGCTGTTCGGTCAGCCGCCGGATTCCGTGAGCGAAGGCGACTCGTGGCATCAAAGCAACCTCGAATTCACCGTCGCGGACCAGGGAGAAATCGTCGATCGCGATGCGTGGCGGGTGCAGGTCCGCAGCCCCTACGGACCCAAGGGCGAGGTGTGGCTCTCGAAGGACGACGGCTCCGTTGTGGCCCTGACAGAGCGTCTCACGCTCGGCCGGGGAAAGCCGTACACCATGAAGCTGAAGATCAACGATTCTCAGTTGCTGTCTCAGGAGCAGCATGAGAAGATCGCCGCCGCATTCGAGAGTTGGCGCGACTTGCGGAATTCGCTGGAGTGGAAGGATGGCTCGCGGGAAATTGCTTGGACCGTGGAGCAGTTGGACGTGCTGAAAGAGCAGCTTCACGCGGCTGCGGCGAAGGCCGAAGGCACGCCGCTGGCAGGCATCGCCGCGGAGGCGCAGGAAGATTTCGAGCTGCAGAGCGGCCGCTCCGGACGCGTCGCCGCGATGCGCACCCGCTTGCTCGATCGCCCGGCGCCGCACTTCGAGCTGGAGACGATCGGCGGCGAGACGGTTTCGACGAAAGACCTCGAAGGGAACGTCGTGGTGCTGCACTTCTGGGAATATCGCGACGCGCCGCTGGAAGAGCCCTACGGGCAGGTCGGCTATCTCGACTTCCTCTTCCGAAGGCACAAAGATGCGGGAGTGAAGGTGTACGGCGTGGCGGTCGATGAGCGGCTGGCCGGCGCCGGCACGCGAGCCCAAGCGATCGCCTCCGCCCGCAAGCTGCAGTCGTTCATGAACCTCAGCTATCCGCTGCTGCTGGACGACGGCGCCGTGCTGAAACGCTTCGGCGATCCCCGCACCGCCGGCGGCAAGCTGCCGTTGTTCGTGATGCTCGGTCCGGACGGCAAAGTGCTCCACTACCACGCCGGCTACCACGAAATCGACCGCGACGTCGGCCTGAAGGAGCTCGATCAGGCCGTCTCAAAAGCTCTACAAAAATAACGGACTATGGACATCCGCAACATCGCCGAAGTCCCCTCCTTCATTACGGCGGACGGCTCAGAGATTCGGGAGCTCTTAGCGCATCGCAATTCGGGCATCCGCAACCAGAGCCTGGCCGAGGCGCGGCTGCCACCGGGGGCGGCGACCACTCCGCACCACCATCCGCGGACCGAGGAGATCTACTACATCCTCGAAGGGACCGCCCGTATGCGGATCGGCGAGGAAGAGCGAACCGTCCGCCCCGGCGACGCCATCGCCATCCCGCCCGGCCAGGTTCATCAAATCCGCAACACCGGCGCGACCGTGCTCAAGTTTCTCTGTTGCTGCGCGCCGGGATACGAGCATGAGGATACGGTGCTGGTGGAGTAGCTTGGTCGCCTAATTGAATCGTCGAACGGGCGGCGTTGGATGGGCGATAATCGGTTGCTTATAATAATCTTGGAACTAATCGTGTAGGCAGCGCTACGGGAGAGAGAAAATGAACCACATTGTGGTAGATGATGAGGCGGCGCGCACCATCGCCGAATCGAGCGAGGGCGTAGAAATCCGCGATCGGTCGGGACGGCCGCTAGGGTATGTGGCGCCGCTGGTTTCCGAGGAAGAAATCGCCATCGCACTCAAGCGAAGGGACTCGGATGAGCCTCGCTATACAACGGCGGAGGTGAAGGTGTATCTCCGCTCGTTGGAGCAACAATGACGCGCTATACCGTCATCTGGACTCAATCCGCCCGCAATAACTTGCGGAGATATGGATCGCGGCCGGCGACCGCAACCACGTGACGGCTGCGGCAGACGAGGGTGACGTCCAATTAGCCCGCGACGCTCATCTTAAAGGAGCGCCGGTAAGCGAGGGTCTTAGAGCCCTGGTAATCCCTCCCGTGCGTATTGTTTACGAGGCAAGGCTCGACGATCGTATTGCGGAAGTACTCTCGATTCGGCGAGTATCACCTTAAATCCGCCGGATTTCTCCTGCGATGGGCGAACGTGGTCGCGCGTTAGCGCTCGCGATTCACGGACGAGGCGGGTATATTGACCACCGCTTCGTTTCGCTTTTGACGCGATCCCGCGGGAGTTTCGCCCGATGGAGTCTTGGTATGTGTTGACCGTGCTGGCGATCGGCGTGGCGATCGTCATCGGCGGCGTGCTGCTGTTCCGGCTGCACGCATTCCTGGCGTTAATCATCGCCGCCCTCACCGTGAGCGCGCTGACGACGCCGGTGGCGCGGGAACGGGCTGCGATCGTCGCCGCGGGTGTGGAGGTCGTCGCCATCGATCCTGCTCGGGGAACGGTCACGGTGGCGGCGGGGGAAGACACGCAACTCGCGACCGATCCCGCATACCTGATCGTGCGGCAGGCGGAAACTGGGGCGCCAATCGTCGATGTCGGCCGTCTGCGGATCGCTTCGACCGCGGCGGCTGACGACTCCAGCCGGACGCTCGTGGTGGATAGCGAGTATTGGGGCACGATGGTCGATGCTCGCCCCGGCGATTTCCTGGTCACCGCGCCCGAGCGAAGAGCCGCGGCAGCGACGGCCCGGCGAAGCGTGGGAGTGCGCGTCGCCGAGGACTTCGGCGACACCTGCGCCAAGATCGCGATCCTGATCGCCATGGCGTCCATCATCGGCAAATGCCTGCTCGACAGCGGCGCGGCGGATCGCATCGTTCGCTCGGCGCTCCGCGTGGTCGGAGAGCGCGGGGCGCCGGGGGCGTTCGTAGGGAGCGGCTTCGTGCTGGCGATTCCCGTCTTCTTCGACACGGTCTTCTACCTGATGATCCCGCTGGGCAAGGCCAAGCGGATGCGCACGGGCAAGAGCTACCTCTTCTACGTCCTGGCGATCTGCGCCGGGGGAACCATGGCCCACTCGCTGGTGCCGCCCACGCCCGGTCCGTTGTTCATGGCGGGCGAATTGGGCGTGGACCTCGGCCTAATGATCATCGGGGGCTGCATCGCGGGTATTTTTGCCTCCTTTTCCGGATATCTTTACGCGCGCTGGGCCAATCGCACCTGGGACATTCCGCTGCGGG
>JAHWKS010000744.1 GCA_019347795.1 Planctomycetota bacterium
CTGGCCAGCCGCGGCTACGGCGACTTCTTGGTTGAACAACTGAAAGGGATCGACACCAAAGTAGTTGACGCCGAGCCCTTGTACGTGGAGTACATTCAGGCGATCAGCGCCTCCCGGGAGCCTGCGGTGCGCGACCAGCTGTTTGAGATTGTGAAGACCACTCGCAGCGACGCGTACTTCATGGCGGCCCTGCCCGCCGTAGACCGGAAGCATGACGCCGTAGTGCTGGAGTCGGCGCGAAGAATCCTGGCGGGCCTGCCGGAAGACACCGACTGCGGGGCGCTCCTGCTGGAGATGATCGGGGAGCGATTCCCTGCTGAAGCGAGGGCGGTCTACAAGTCCTTCCTTGCCGCCGGAAGCGCCGGTCGGGCCGAGACCATGTGCCGCGTGCTGTGGTACGGAGACCCGCTGTCGAAGGAAATTCTTGCTCCCTTGCTGGACGACAAACGCCCGCTTCCCGGATTTATCGTCCCCATGCGGGTGTGCGACCGAGCTGCACAAGCCATCAGCCATACCTCCGAGAGCATCTCGTTCGATTCGGAATGGAGCCCGGCCCGGAAAGATCGACAGATCGAACGAATCAAACAGTATTGCAGGGAGGCTGGTCCGCGCCCGTGAGCGTCAGCCGTGCGAGCTCGCTGTCGACGCCGACGCATGGGCTCGTATCCAACTGATGGAGGCGGAAACGAATGCCTTACGACGTAACCAGCCATTGTCCGGCCTGCAGCCAGGGAGACGAGTTCGTGATCGGCCTCTGGCCGAAGCACCTCGGCGTCCACGTTTGCGGCGGCTGTCGAGCGGTGGTCAATGTGCCGCTGGAAACCGGCGCGTGTCGGTGCGGCGCGCGTCCGGCTGCGGCGGAGTTCTACGACTATGCCTACTCCATCCCCTACTTCAGTGGTCAGTCGGCCGAACTCGAACCCGGACGCGACTGCCCCAAGTGCCGGGGAGCGAAGCTCACGTTCCAGACCACTACGCATTTTAACGTCGGCCGTCTCGGGGCGACCGAGGACGGCCAGCGGCCGTGGATCGGCAAGGATTACCTGGAGAAGGCGATCTTCGCGTTCGCACTCATCGCCGTGTGCTCCGAGCTCGACCTCGACCCCAAGGAAATGCTCGGCTACTACAATCTGGATGTGCCCGCCTCGCTGATCGCTAGCCGGCGACTTTCGCTGCCAATCTTCTTGGATATTCGCAACCATGTTACGGCCGCCGTCATGGCCGGCGAGGCGACATTCACCGTGTCCGAAAAGCTGCATCGCACGACTAACGAGGAATGCGGCGAATTGCTCCGATTGCTGCAGCCGCAGTCCCCACGAAAGGCGTGGTGGCAGTTCTGGAAGTAATCCACCGCAAGAAAGGTACACACCGATTGTTCGCCGATTTCTGATCGTGCTTTCCGTTGCCGCTGCCATGTTCGTCCTGGCGAGCGTGGTCACTTGGCCAAGGATGTTTGTCTCTCACGAGCAAGCGTTGACCGGCCTCTCCTTTGACCTTCGCTTGATCGAGCAGTCCGCGACGGCTCGCGCCGTGAGGGCCAGGCGGTTTGGATTTACGAAATCCCTGAAGCCGCTGCCGCCGAGCTGGCCGCGAATCCTGATCGGCTGGCCGGCTACCCCATGCAGTCGGCCTTAGTGTTCGACGGGTATCGCCGCCTTTGCTGGACCCCGCTTCACGAGTTGCAGTCGGGGCATGAGCGGCCCCTTGTTGAAGAGCTGTTTTCCGAGGGCGGGCCCGCGCCGCGGACCGGCGACTTTCTTCCTCGCGGCGCTATTCCTGGCGGCATCGCCGCGGAGCCGAGATCTCGGCGGCACGGCCCCGGCCATCGACGTCTTCAAAAGTGGAATTGGTTCGAAGGCCCCTTGGCCGCGCTGCGGTGTGCTCCAAAGCCACGCCCCCCTTGCCAGGTGCACCTCACGACGAGATGGATGGCCCGTGGCCGAGTGTGGTCACGGTGTCCGGCCGTCGTTGTTCGGGCCTGCCAGGGCTCCACTCAGCGACGACCCCGCGGATGCGCCCACAGTTCGCTGCGAGGCCTGGACATCGTGTCCGCCGCGGGTTGTATGCCAAAGCTCCAGCCTGCGTCTGAAGGCCCTCCCGGTTTTCCCTCCCCCCCAAAGAGTCGACCCCTACGGAAGTCGCGACAGAGAGCCTCCTGGGGCCGTTCACGGGCAATTCCCGAGCTCCCGGCCCGGACACCGCACGATACTCCGTGGTCCACGCCAATGCAGCGGTCAGGCGTGTCGGACATCGTGTCCAGGGCGCGGTTCGGCCAGTTGCACAGCGGTCCGACATCAAGCGGCACGAGTATCAGCCGCCCTTCTTCCCGCTGGCGGGACAACGCTGTCCCGCGCCGGACGGGAATCGGCGTGCGATGAAATTGCACCAGCTCTGACCAGCTCCCTCGTCGATTAGCGGCCAAGTCGCGAGCCAATCCTCTTCAGATATTCAGCGCGTCGGCTGGTGACTACCGCCACCGAATGCGCCGGGGGAAAACTCATCGGCTTTGAACCGTTGGATGCACGCTGGCCACCCACCAAGCGGCCATTGCGGAAGTCTAGCCGTCGTCATCATCCTCGAGCGCCGACGAAATGATGATTCCTGACTCCGTCCAAAGCCGCAGCGTGCCGTCATCGGCGGTCGAGACGACGATTCCCGTTTCGCCATCCTCCAGCCGCACGCGATCGCCCACGTGATGCGTCATGACCACTCGCTCAAGTTAGATTGCCTGGAAGGCAGGACGGTATCTGTGCCGGGCGAAAAGCAGCTTACGGGAGAAGTTGGCGCGAAGCAATCTTTGGTCCCGCCTCTCGGGTTACCGCGCAGTCCCAAACACGGCCAGCCATGCCTGGTCAGATGGTCGGTCCAATGGGGATCGTACGATGACTTCGGCCGCCTTGTTGATCTTCAAGACAGCCTCCTCCGTCGCGACCCACAGGCCGTCGCTGCTCATCGCAAGGTTGTAAGCCTTGAGGTCCGCACGTCCCATCGGCTCTCCCGCGGCCGAGCATCGTAGCAGCCCGCTGTTAAGCGTCGCCACCCACGCCTCGCCCGTCTGCGGATCACACTCAATGGCGAATGGATCTTGCTCCTGGAGGTCGCGTTCGACGAGAACGCCGCCGTTCGCATCGAGCTTCCACAGGCGATTTCGGCTCTTCGTCAGATCGGGATGGTCCCGTTCGATAAACCAAACATGGCCGTTCGTTGGGTTGACCGAAACCGACGGACAGCACCAGCCATTGACCGGCCTCTGGAAAAGCACCTTTCCCTGCCGGTCGATCTTGAGGATGTCGTATCCAACGAGCCAGAAGCAATCGGTGTGCGGATCGTACGCCATGTCGATCGCCCGGTACGGGTGCGCCGCGACTTCACGCCCGTTCGCATCGAGCACCACAGTTTCTCCCTGGTTCAGCGTGCCCCCGCCGCTGCACCAGATATGGCCCGTCTTGGAGTCAACCGTCAGCACGTCCGCGTCGACGTTCTCCGCCTGCCACAGCTTTCGCCCATGTCGATCAAAACACAGGAGGCGGCCAGCAACGTTCTCGCGAACGAAGATGCGGTTTCGCTCCCCATCGACCGCCACGCCGTGAACCCCGCCCACCGTCTGGGCGTTGTTGAACTCGCGCAGGATTTTCA
>JAHWKS010000745.1 GCA_019347795.1 Planctomycetota bacterium
CGATCTATTCTGCTACAGATTCTCTTGCGTCTACGGTACAATGAACCTTCGTGCAGCGCGTTTCGTGACAAGAGTGTGTGATGGCTTGGAAGCATCTGACGGCGGATGTCGCGGCCTGCGCCTTCATGGCCGGGTGGCTCGCGACTTCGCCACGACTCATCGCTGAGGAGGAGGGAGTCGCTGAGCGTGCGTCTCCGCAGAGCATCGGTTACGAGACGCAGCTTCAGCCGCTGCTGCGCCGCCATTGCTTTGACTGTCACGGCGAGGAAGACCCGCAGGGGGATTTGAATCTCTCGGCGTTCGGCGACGAGGCGTCGGTGCTCGACGCCCGGCCGACGTGGATGCGGGTCTGGAGCATGCTGCACGCCCGCGAGATGCCGCCGCCGGACGCGACGCCGCTCGCTGTGAGGGACCGTCATCTGATTGTGGCCTGGGTGGAGGAGGTTCTCGCGCGTCCTGAGCCTGGCCGCCGGCCCGATCCCGGCCGCGTGGCGCTGCGGCGGCTGAACCGGGTGGAATACAACAACACGGTGCAGGACCTCTTTTCCATGTACCGGGCCGCGCCCGGATTCGATCCGCGGCGGGGCATGCCGGAGGAGATTCGCATCGTCCCCCACCGCGACCATCCGCAGCGGATTGTGGAGCTGCCGCCCGACGACGTCGGCTACGGGTACGACAACATCGGCGAAGTGCTCTCGCTGCCGCCGTTTCTGATGGAGAAGTATCTTCAGACGGCGCAGCAGGTGGTCAACCTCGCGGCCGGCGACGAGCAGGACGACGCCAAAAGACGCCGGCAAACGTCGCCGATTTTCGTTCGCCGCGGGCCGGCGAAGCCCGATCGGCAGCGGGCGGAGGATCAGTTGCGGACATTCCTCAGCCGCGCCTTCCGCCGGCCGACCACAGAGGAGGAGCTTTCACGCTATCTCGCCCTCTACGACTTGGCCGCGGATCGAGGCGCGTCTTATGAGTCCGCTCTCAAGGTTCCGCTGCAGGCGATCCTCACGTCGCCGCATTTTCTCTTCAAGGTGGAAAACGGCGTCGCTGAGGAAGAGGAAGGAGGAGTTCGCCCGCTGTGCGACTTCGAATTGGCGACGCGGCTCTCGTACTTCCTCTGGAGCAGCATGCCGGACGAGGAGCTGTTCCGACTGGCGGAAGAAGGCCGGCTTCGCGACTCGGCGGTGCTCCGGCAGCAGACGCTCCGCATGCTCCAGGATCGCCGGGTCAAGCAGTTCATCGAGAACTTTCCTTTGCAGTGGCTGCAAATCACGAACATCCTCGGCGCCTCGCCCGATGAGGAGCGGTTCCCGCACTTCCACAAGCAGAAGTACGTCAACGAGGCCATGCGTCGGGAAGCTCTGTTGCTCTTTGAAACCGTGGTGGTCGAAGACCGCGATGTGCTGGACCTGGTCGATCCCGACTTCGCCTGGCTGAATGGCGCCCTGGCCGACTATTACGGCGTGGCGCCCGGCGCGTCGAAGATCCGCAACTCCAGCATGTATTGGAAGCGGTATCCGATCACCGACCGGCGACGCGGCGGCGTGTTGACGATGGGCGCCCCGCTGGTGGCGACGTCGGACACGGTCCGTACCAGCCCCGTGCGGCGCGGCAAATGGGTGCTGGAGACGCTGCTGGGGGCGCCGCCTCCGCCGCCGCTGGACAACGTGCCCGACCTCGATAACACGCCGCCGGCGGAGGATGGGCTGTCGCTCCGCAGGAAGCTCGAGCTGCACCGCGCGGACCAGCGATGCGCCTCATGCCATCGCCGCATGGACCCCCTCGGTTTCGCCCTGGAGAATTACGATGCGGCCGGCGCCTGGCGCGACGCCGATGGTCCGCTCGCCATCGACGCCCGCGGCGAACTGGCCGACGGCTCGCAGTTCGACGGCCCGGTGGCGCTCAAAGACCTGCTGGTGGGCCGGCGCCGTGACGACGTGGTCCGCTGCCTGACCGAGCACCTGATGACGTACGCCTTGGGCCGCCGGCTCGAGCATTACGACCTGGCGACGGTCTCCGGCATCGTCGCCAAGACGACCGCCGACGACCGCCGCTTTTCCACGCTGATCGTCGAGACCGTCCAGAGCTATCCGTTCCGCTACATGCGGTCCGGCCAAAACGAACTTTGATCGAAAGGACAATCCCATGTCCCGCAGCTTCTCCCTGACGCGACGAACGTTGCTTCGCGGCGTCGGCGCCACGCTCGCGCTGCCCTGGCTGGAGGCGATGCGGCCGGCGATCGCCGCGGCGTCCGGCAACCCGCCGGTGAGGACGGCGTTCATCTACGTGCCCGGCGGCGTCAATGTCGACGAGTGGCTGCCGAGAGGCGAAGGCGCCGACTACCAGTCCCGCTTCACGCTCGAGGCGCTGGCGCCGGTCCGTGAGGACGTGCTGGTGCTGAGCGGGCTCGACGGCCGCGAAGGAGAAACCGGCGCCAACGGCCACCCTCTGGGATGCGCCCCGTGGCTCAGCAGCGCCCCGCTCAATGAGAAGGACCGCGGCGGCTACGCCACCGGCGTCTCGGTCGATCAGATCGCGGCCCAGCACGTGGGGCAGGACACGCTTCTGCCCTCGCTGGAGCTGGGCTGCGATCGCGACGCGACGGAGCTTTATAGCAGCAACGTCTCGTGGCGCGGCCCCGCCTCGCCCATGGGCAAGGAGGTGAACCCGCGGGCCGTCTTTAACCGGCTCTTCGGGGATCCATCGGCCGACGCACATCAACGGAGCATCCTCGACGTGGTCCTGGAGGACGCCCGCAACCTGCGGACGCATCTGGGCGGGATCGACCGGCAGAAGTTGGACGAGTACCTCGACTCGGTGCGCGCCATCGAACGCCGCATCCAGGTCGCCGAGCGACAATCCGAGAGCCGCCCGACGCCGTCGCTGGAGTTGCCGGAAGCCGTGCCGGAAGATTTTACCGAGCACCTGCGGTTGTTGCTCGATCTGCTGGTGCTCGCGTTTCAAACCGACAACACCCGCGTGGCGACGTTCATGTTCAACAACGAAGCGGGCCGGGCCAGTTGGCCGGAGTTGGGCATTTCCGAGGGCCATCACGGCCTGGCCCACCTCGACCCGCGCACTGCCGAGGGGCAGGACAAGCTGGAAAAGCTCCGGCGAATCGATCGCTGGTACGTCGAGCAGTTCGTTTACCTGTTGGAGAAGATGAAAGGCGTCCGCGAAGGCGAAGGGACGCTGCTCGACAACGCAATGATCCTCTATGGCAGCGGCCTCGCATGGGGACGCCTGCACAACCGCGAGAACCTGCCGATCCTCCTGGCCGGGCGAGGCGGCGGAACGATCGATCCCGGCCGCCATATCGCCTGCGGCGGCCGGCCGCTGGCGGACCTGTATCTCGCAATGCTCCAGCGCGTCGGCGTGAATCGCGACCGCATCGCCGACAGCACCGGTCCGCTGCCGCGGCTCACAGCGTGATGACTCGCATCCTCGCATATACGTTTCGCTCGCGTCCTTGAACTTTGTTCCGGCACACACATGTTACGCACTCGCCATTCCCGCCGAAGATTTCTTCAGTCATCGGGCCTGCTTGCGGCTAGTTACTACGTGGGGACCCGCGGGGCCGTCGCCGCGCCGCAGTCGGCCAATGATCGCTTGCGGATCGGAGCGATCGGCATGCGG
>JAHWKS010000031.1 GCA_019347795.1 Planctomycetota bacterium
GAGGATCAATGCGAAAGACGGATGTAGCAATCCACATCGTGCTCCGCTACTGGGTGGGGCAAGATGTGGATTGCTACATCCGTCTTTCGCATTGATCCTCCGGCTCGCCAGCCAGTCTGTCGATCGAAAGCATCTCCCACACAGAGCCGCATCCACCTTCGAGTATTCTGCGGAAGACCGGACGCGGACCTGGATTGAATGCGTAGCTGGCGACGCTTCGGTCCACCCAACGCCGCGGGCCGGCACTCGGCCAGAAAAATGTCCGGAACAACGGGTGCGCCATTGACAAAACTTATACAGTCTGTATAAATATAGCCACGCGCGTGAAGTTTTTACGATTCAGGATGCGACGAATGCGGCACGTGAGCGAAGCGGAACTGCGGCTGCTGAAGGTGCTGTGGGACGGCGGCGAGCAGACGGCGCGGCAGATTGCCGAGACCTTGTATGGCGAGGCCGGGGCGGCGGAGATCGGTACGGTTCACTCGCTGCTGGCCCGGCTGGAGAGAAAGAAGCTCGTGCGGCGGAGCCGCCGCACGCATCCCCACCGGTTTTCGGCGATAGTCAGCATAGCGCAGGTCGCCGGCGGCGAACTGGAGGCAATGGCCGAGAAGCTGACCGAGGGATCGTTCGCTCCGCTCGTGATGCATCTGATCTCTAGGGGAAAGCTGACGAAAGCGGAAGCGGACGAGATCCGCGACATGCTCCAGAACTATAAGCCGGGCAGGTGACCGCATGAGTTCACTCCTCTCGATCGTGATCAGCAACGTCGTCCTCGGGGCCGCGCTGGCGACGGTGGCTCTAGTCGTGACCCGCTGCTGGAGGAATCGGCATGTCGCCCACGTGTTGTGGGTGCTCGTGCTGGCGAAACTCGTCACTCCGCCGTTGTGGCATGTTCCCGTACCCGTCGCGGATCTCATTGATTCCGAACCGCGGAACGTCCGGGAGCCGGACGAGGCGTCGTCGTCCGACGCGCTCGCGGCGTCGGTTTCTGCAGACAACCCTCCGGGCGTGGACGAAGCGGAGACAATCGATGATCTCGTCCAGCCCGCGGTCGAGAGCCCGGACTGGAGAGCCGGCGACGCAGCGGATTCGACACCGCGCGTGCTCGAAAACGCCGCGAGCCCCAGTCCGACCGTCCGTTGGTCCGTCCTCCTGGCGCAGTTCTGGCTGATGTCGTCCGTCCTGTGCGCCGTCGCTGTCGCTGTACGGGCCATCCGTTTTCATCGCCTCGCCCGCCGCGGACAGCCGTCCAACGATCAGCTCATGACGCGGGTGATACGCTTGGCAAGGCGGATTGGATTACGCCGCCTTCCCGACGTGCGGTTGCTGGATGCCCGCTGCTCGCCGATGGTCTGGCCGCTCGCCCGGCGGAAGATGCTGCTGCTTCCGCAGCGGCTGGTCGATGAGCTGACGCCGGAGCAACTCGATACCGTGATCGCCCACGAGCTGGCGCACTTGGTGCGGCGCGACGATCTAGTGCGGCTTCTCGAAACGGCCGTGACTTGCCTGTTCTGGTGGAACCCGGTCGTGTGGTATGCCCGTCGCGAGCTCCATGCGGCGGAAGAGGACTGCTGCGACGCACTCGTCGTGTGTTCGCTGCCGGAGTCGCGGCAGCAGTACGGGACGGCCCTGTTGCGGGCCGCCGAGATGATCACGTTCGGTCGGCCGCTCCCCACGCTGGCGAGCGCATTCGGTCAACAACGGTTACTAAAACGGAGAATCGAAATGATCCTGCACCATCCATTCCGTCGGTCGCCTTCGTGGTCGGCAAGGCTGATCCTGTTCGTTCTGTCGCTCGTTGTGCTGCCGCTCGCCGCCACCGCAATGCCGCGTGAGGAATCGACGGCTGCGGAGACTCCATCCGTATCGACAACGGTGAGCGTGCCCGACGGCGGCACAGTGCTCTTGGGCAGGAGCAAGCGGCTCGCGGAGACTCCATCCATATCGACAACGGTGAGCGTGCCCGACGGCGGCACGGTGCTCTTGGGCGGGAGCAAGCGGCTCGCGGAGGGCCGCAACGACACAGAGCAGGAGCGGCAGAAGGAGGGCAACGGGCTGCTCCGGGGAACGTGGTCTGCCGTGAGCATCGAAGCAGTTAGCGGCAACTCGCCCGAATCGCTGAGGGCGGTGGGGCTCGAGCCGAAAGGACTGACGATGACCTTCGACGGGAAAACGCTCATCCGACTCGAAACGCGGGATGGCGGCAAGGTGAAGGAAAGTACCTTCAGGATCGCACTGGAGCAGGACCAGCAACCAGCCCGGCTGACCGTCTACGCCAAGACCCACGCGATCCGCTACATCTACGAAGTGAAGGACGACACCTTGCGGTTGTGCTGCTTTTCTCTCCTCGAGCAGGACGGGCGTGAATTCGTGGCGTGGCCAGCCAAGTTCTCGACCGAGGACGACAAGGAAAAGTTCCCGAGGCTGGAGGTCTGGAAGCGGGTGCGAGGAAAGAGGCCTGCTGCGGAGAGACCGGTAGATGACAGGAATGGAGCAGAAACTGAACCGGCACTCGCCGTGCCTAAAGCTGATGCCGACTCGCCGTCACCTGAAGTGTCCGTATCCGATCCCGGCGCCGAACCGGTCTGGGGCGAAGCGGTAGATGGCCTTCAACTGGCAGTCAGTGGAATCCACGAGAATAGGCACTTCAAATCGGGCGACACGATCCGCTTTGGCCTGCACGTTCGAAATGTCGGAACGGAGACAATTCGCTTTGAATACAAACCGCCGGAGATGTGTCCTTGGATTGCGCCGGACGTCAAAAACGCGAAGGGGGAGCGGGTGAAGATTCGTGAAACGCGTTGTCGGGGCGGCCACGACATCTTTACCGAAACGCTCGAACCGGAGGGCGAGGTGTCGATTCAGGTTGCCGGGATTCTTGTACTCGGTGCGTCCGATACGGCAGACAAGAATTGGCCGCGCATCGAGACAGTTGAGCCAGGGGAGTACACTCTCCGCGGGCGATATTCTGTCAGCCTCCTCGATGACCATGGAAAGGAAATCATTGTTCGCGATGCCGATGGGACGAAAACGCTAAAGTACGTCCGACTGACCTCAGGAACAGTCACGTTCCATATTGACTCGCCGGCGAGCGGTGTGCCGGTGTTGGAGAAGATTCCGCATGTGGGACGCTTGTTCGCGAAGCCGGCGAGCGGTGTGCCGGTGTTGGAGAAGATTCCGCATGTGGGACGCTTGTTCGCGAAGCCATGACTCGGAATGGATTAGCCCATGGAAAACTTCTTAGCAGACCTGCGGCATGATTTCCGGCGCCACAAAGACCTGGCGGATCGGGCGTTGGTCCATTTGGACGACCAGGAGTTCTTTCGGCGGCCGGCGGCCCACGATGAGGCCAGCGAATGAGCACGCCCGGGCGCACCGGACGTCATCCGCCGTCGTGTGCGCCCGAGCGATTGCCCACTTGGGGACGTGTTGAGGATGAACAGCCGCGCGACAATGGAGAAGATCAACAACTCTGTCGATGACTTGTTGAGCGAATCTGGATCGTCGAACGGTGCAACACCACAAACGTGGGTATCTAGATGTCGAATTCACGAACCTCAGAATTCAAGAGTTCCATCGGCGTTGTGATGATCAGGGCGCCTGCCGGTTCTTTCGCCATGGGGAGCCCGGAGTCCGAGGACGGCCATCGGGCTTGGGAACAGCAGCGCGAAGTCACTTTCGTGAACGACTTCTATCTGGGGAAAATGCCGGTCACGCAGGATCAGTTTGAAGCGGTCACAGGCACGAATCCGACGGTCCATGAGAAGATTGGGGATGCACCGGTTGATTCGGCGGACTGGGACCAGGCGAATGAGTACTGCCAAAAGCTCACCAAACTCGACCGCGAAGCCGGAGTGCTCCCTGACGACTGGGAATATCGGTTGCCGACGGAAGCGGAGTGGGAATACGCCTGCCGGGCGGGAAGCTCGGAGCCACGGCATGGCGAGCCGCAGGATGTTGCGTGGTATCAGGACAATGCGGACGGAAAACCGCACGCCGTCGGTCAGAAGGCGCCCAACGCGTGGGGGTTCCATGACATGCTGGGCAATGTCTGGGAATGGTGTGACGTGGAGGCACAATGAGCGATCGCCAGGTATTCATATCCGAGGATGTTGCTGACGTTCTGCGTCTGTACGACGGGCTGATCGGCGAGGAGGCATGGGAACGATCGGCACGGACACAGATTGAGCTGCTGGGCCGGCGGCTGCTCGAAGGCCACCGCGCGCGGGCCAGAGGCGCAGCCGTCGAGCTGCGGAATTGGTTGCCGGCGGCAGGGGGCATCTCCGAAGACGATGTCTTCGATCGTTCGCTGTCCTCGAATGATGCTCTCGAGGCGGTTGCGCGGTCGCACGGTTTCACCACATGGCATGAAGTCGAGCGCACGGGCGATGCGCGAAGGCCGAACGCAGCTTTCGAGCGGGCCGTCGAGCTCGTATTGGCGGGCGATCGTGAAGGGCTGGCGGCTGCGCTCGACAGGACGCCCTCGTTGGTGTCCGCACGCTCTCATTACGGTCACGAGGCGACATTGCTGCACTATCTGACCGCCAACGGGGTCGAAACCTACCGGCAACGAATTCCTAAAGTCGCCGCTCGCGTGGCCACGCTTTTGATTGAACGAGGCGCGGACCCGAACGCAGAAGCACGGATGTACGGAACAGTACACTCCGTGCGAAGTCTGCTCGTCACCAGCGGCCATCCGGCCGACGCGGGAGTCACTGCAGACATCCTCGGAGTTCTGGACGGCGCGGGAGCGGCCTGACCCGGCTGCACGCGACCGCTATGGCTGATTCAGGAATGATCGCCAGCAAGACTTGCCCCGAGTGTCGAAAGACGCTGTCTGCTGCGGCATTCAATGCTTCACAGGGGACGGCCGACGGGTTGGCGCGTCGATGCCGGGCCTGCACGAACGCGCGCCGACGGCGGCGGGACCGGTCTCGCGTAGAGAGCCGCCAGTCCGCACGCAATCTGGCGGCAGCGCTTCGCCAGGGCGATGTCTTCGCCCTGCGGAAGCTCGTACGCGCCGGCGCGAAACCGCATTGGTCCTGGGTGTGCGAAACGATGCGGGGAGGTCACGTCAAACTCGCCAAGGTGCTGCTGGAAGCCGGCGTCGAGCAAAACGCGTTCACGATGGCGGCGATGGCGGATCTGGCGGTCCTGCGCCGCAGGCTCCGTCGAGTGCCGGCCGATGCTCGCCAGGTCGTCGAAATGGAACCGAACAGCAACGGCGTGACTCCGCTGCACGTCGCGTGTGCGTCAGACTGGAGCTCGCACGGACAGGACCGGATGACGGCTCAAGTGGCCGTGGCCGAAATCCTGACGGAGGACGGCGTGGACGTCGCTGCACGAGCCTTCTATCGGGGTCTCGAGAGTGCGACTCCCCTCTTCTGCGCCTGCTGGTCCTCTGCAAACTTGGCACTCGTCCGCTGGCTGTTGGATCACGGAACGATTGCCACGGAACGGGACTTTCGGGCCGCTCTGGGCCATTTCCAACGGCACGATCGCGCGGCCTACGATATTGCCGAAGCTCTCCTGGCCTGGGGTGTGCCCATCGACGGCGGCATTAGCGGGGAACGGACTCCGTTGCAGGGGTTCGCTCATCAGGGAGCCCATCAGACGGTTTCCTGGCTGATCGCCCGCGGCGCCGATGTGAACGCGCGCGGTCCTGGAGGCCGGACGGCGGCACATCTTGCGGCCGAGAGGAACACCGGGCCCAGGACACTCGCCGTACTCGTTGAGGCGGGAGCCGACCTGAGCGCGCGTGACGAAGACGGGCACACGCCGCTCGACATTGCCAGGCTGAACGAGAAAACGCGCGTGGTGGAGTGGATCAAGCGACGGCCCGGCGGCACCAGGAGGTCTGGAGGATTCGATGATCGATTGGGGGGATGAGGCCAAGCCCCGGCCGCACAGCGGCCGACTCGGAATGGACAAGCTCCTGAAGGACGCCCGGCGCGGCGACCTGCGGGCGGTCCAGGGACACTTGCGGCGTGATCCCTCGCTGTTGCTGGCCAATAGCGGAGGACACAACCGCACATTCGTCTGGGAAGCCACGCGCGGGAACCAGCCCAGCCTCGTCAAGTACCTGCTCAAAGCCGGAGCGGACCCCAACGTGCCGGGTCGGATCCGGTTGGAGGTGCCAGTCCTGCTGAAGCCGTTCGCCTGATCGCGCAATTTGGCGGCTACATAAACCGCAAGCGCAACGACGAACCTGGACCGCAAACCGTTTGGCTTGGGCTGCAACGCGTTCACGACATCGCACGATGCTGGCTTCAATTCGGCCCAGGAGAATGAAAAGATGTGTAGTACAATGAGGGTTCCCTCCGAGGGAACCGGACGCTAGCGCGTCGCGGCCGGTAGAAGACGATTTATGAAATCCGCTCCTCGCATTCTCGCCATTGAAGACGATGCGGCGATTCGCCGCGGCATTGTCGATGCGCTGCGGTACGCGGGCTACGAGGTGTCGCAGGCGGGGGACGGGAACGACGGAATGGAGCTGGCGGTCCGCGGCGAATATGAATTGCTGCTCTTGGATCTTGTGCTTCCCGGCACGGAAGGACTGGACATCCTCCGCGAGGTGCGGCGGGTGCGGCCCACGCAGCCGGTGATCATCCTCACGGCCAAGGGGGATGAGAACGACCGTGTGAACGGCCTGCGGCTGGGGGCCGACGACTACGTGGTGAAGCCGTTCAGCGTGCGGGAGCTGCTGGCCCGCGTGGAGGCGGTGCTGCGGCGATCTCCCGAACGGCCGGGCGATTTGGCCCAGGCGCCGATTCCCGGCGGCTGCGCCGACTTCGCGCGGCGGGAAGTCCGCTTCGACGACGGCGGGCGGTGCGAGCTGTCGGAACGCGAGGCGGAGTTGCTGCGCTACCTGGTGATCAACGCGGGCCGGGCGATTTCGCGCGAGGAGCTGCTCTCCAACGTCTGGCGGATCAGTCCCCGCGGTCTTTCGACGCGGACCATCGACATGCACGTCGCCCGCCTTCGCGAGAAACTCCGCGACGATCCGACCGAGTCCCGCGTCCTCGTGACCGTCCGCGGCAAGGGATACATGTTTTCCACCCCCGCAACGTAACGGCGCGGATGGGGTCGGGGAGGTTTTTCGGCCTGACGACTTGCCCTGTCGCAAGATCCAGGGCCGAAAAACCTCCCCGACCCCTTCCCGGCGGCCACGTCACGGCAAGTCCATCCTATGAAGCACCCTTGGCAAATCGCGGCTTTGTTTCTCCTATGCCTGGCGATCGCGATCCCCGGCCTGGCGTGGCTGACGTATCGGGTGGTGCAGTTGGACCGGGCCGAGGCGTTGGCGCGGCGGCAGGCGGAGTTGGAGGAACGGGTGAACCTGGCGCTGTGGCGGATGGACTCGTTCCTCGTGCCGATCCTGGCTCAGGAGGCGACGCGGCCGCCGTCGGCATTCGAGCCGATTCGCACGGGCCCGCCCGTCGGCGCGAAGGGCGCCCCGACGACGATCGTCCCTTCGCCGCTGTTGGGGCAATCATCGGAGTTCGTGCGGCTCCACTTCCAGGTTCTGCCCGCCGACCGCTGGATGTCGCCGCAGGCGCCGCAAGGCGCGGCGCGGGAGCCGGCCGCGACGGTTGTATCGTCAGCGACGTTATCCGAGAACGAATCGCTGTTACGGGAATTGTCGGAGAGTCTCAGCTTTGAGCAGCTCCTTCGCCATGCGCCGGAGGAGATGCTTCCCTCGTTCGGCGCGGAGGCGCTTGCCTGGAGCGAGCAGGCCCGCGAGGAGCAGTTCGCCCAGGCGCCGGTGGTAGCCAACGCGTACGATTCAGGAGTTGCACAGCCGGAGCAACAGGCCGTCCTTGCGCCGCAAGCGGCCAAAGGCGCTCAATCGCCGCAGCCCGACATGCAGCAGCGAGCCGGAGGCGGCGACAACGAGCTGGCGTTCCGCAACCGCGCCTTTCAGGCCTATGCCCAGCAGCAGGTAATCGACCAGCGATTGAATCCGAATGCTGCATCCCCCTCACCGACGGTTCGCGAAGGCGTCAGCCGGCCGGTGTGGCTCGGCGATAAACTGGTGCTCGTCCGCCGCGTTCAACGCGGCGAGGAGACGGCGGTTCAAGGGGCGTGGCTTGAGTGGGAAAAGATTCAAGAGCGGCTCCGCGACGAAGTCGCCGATCTGCTGCCGGAGTTCGCTCTCGAGCCGATCGACGAAGACGCGGCCGCGCCCGCCAGCCGCGCGCTGGCCACCTTGCCGGTGCAGCTTTCGGCCCCGCTCCCGGCGGCGGAGCGGGGATGGTCGCCGATCTTGCTCTCGCTGGCGGCGGCGTGGCTCTGCCTCGGCGCCGCGATGCTGGCCGCGGGGGTCTTGCTGTGGGGGGTCGTGGCGCTGAGCGAGCGGCGAGCCGCTTTCGTGGCGGCGGTCACGCATGAGCTACGGACCCCGCTCACCACCTTTCGCATCTACGCCGAGATGCTCGCCCAGGACATGGCGCCTCCCGACCAGCGGCAAGAGTATCTCGAAACGCTCCAGACCGAGGCCGACCGTCTCTCGCACCTCGTGGAAAACGTCCTCGCGTACGCCCGGCTGGAGCGCGGCCGGCGGGGAGGGCGAAGGATCGAGGTTCCGCTGTGCGAGTTGCTCGCGGATGCGGCGCCGCAACTGGAGTCCCGCGCGGCTCAGGCGGGAATGGAGCTGATCATCGACGCGGCGCCCGGGGCCCAGTCAGCCGTCGTCTCGACCGATCCGCAGGCGGTCAGGCAGATCCTCTTCAACCTGGTGGATAACGCGTCCAAGTACGCCGCCGGCGCCGAGGATCGGCGGATCGAGGCCACCTGCCGGGCGAACGATCGCACGGCTCAAATCCGCATTCGCGATTATGGGCCGGGGCTTTCTCGCTCGCAGCGGCGGCGTCTCTTCCGGCCGTTCTCCAAAACGGTGCAAGAGGCGGCGATCACGGCGCCCGGCGTGGGACTGGGACTGGCCCTCTGCCGGCGTCTGGCCCGCGACCTCGGCGGCCGACTGGCGTGCGAACCGGCCGCCGGCACCGGCGCCAGCTTCGTGCTGGAACTGCCGATTGCGACGGCGATGCGATCAAAGGCTTCGACCCCGTCGCCGCGATGATCGCATCCGCCTCGCGACAACCGGCGCAATCGGACCTGACCGGGACGGGAAAGCGCGAAAAATGATTCGCTCGCGATTGACTCCCGCCGGCCGAGTCCTATGGTTGCCTCGGGCGCAAGTCTCGGCGCCGCCCCCGGAGAACAGGCGGCTCGCCTGTTCCGGGCCTACGCAGGCGAGCCGCCTGCACTACGAATTTGCAGGAGCGATTCTTATGCCGTCTGTTGCCGAACCCCCGCTCGCGCCCTTTGTCGATCGTCGCAGCACCGACCGCAGCGGCCCCTCGCCCGACTATGAGCGGCGCCAGTTCTCCAACAGCCACGACAACCTCTCGCCCGACGCCCGCGAGCTGGCCACGGCGGTGGATCATTACAAACTCGTCCACCGCCGCCGCTTCGTCACGTACGAAGAGATTCTGGGGGTGGTGAAGGCCCTGGGTTACGAGAAGCGAGAAGCTTAGGCGCCCGGTTGAGAGCCATGGATTGATGGGACGAGTTACTCGAGCTGAGTCCGTCACTCCAGTCGCTACTCGAACTTCAACAGCGGCTCCAGGAGCTGGTCGGCGTAGATGAGGCCGATGGTTTCGCCTTCGCGGTTGGCGACGGCGGCGAGCGGCTCGCGGGCGGCGCGGAGGCGAATGAGCGCGGCCAGGTGCGTTTCCTGCGCGCGGATTTCCAAGAGCGGTCGGACGCGGTCGATCAACTGGGACTCGGTCATCCTCAGGTCCATCACCTGGACGTAACCGATCAGGTCGCGTGCTCGCTGGCCCATCACCGGAACCACGGCGGCGCCGTGACGGCGGGCGAGGCGTAGCACATCCGCCTTGGGAGTTCCCACGCGGACCGACGCCGCCCTCGCGACCGGCGTACACAGCTCCTCGACGGGGCGATTGGCCACGGCGAAAAGATTCTGGGCCAGCCGACGCTGCGAGGGTTGTAAGACCCCCGCCTCTTGGCCTTCCTCCAGCACGCGCTGCAGCTCGCGGCGGGCCAGCGTCAGCCGCACTTGCTCGGGAGATTGACCCAGGGCCCATTGGAGGAACCGGGCCAGAGCCCACAGGATCACCGAGACGGGGGCGAACACCACCGTGCACAGAAGAAACGGCGGGCCGCCCCATCGCAGCAGCTTGTTGGGGGCGTGATAGAAGAGGTTCTTGGGGAGCAGCTCGCCGTAGACGAACACCAGCGGCGAGAAAATCACGGGACCGGCGACTTCCGCCCACATCGACTCCTGCGACATCACCTCGGCCGTGATCAGCACGATCGCCAGCGAGACAACGTAGTTCGCCAGGTTGTTGCCGATCAACGTGGTGGCTACGAACACCGCGGGGTTGTTCGTGAGCCACAGAATGCCGCGGGCGATCGGGTCGCCGCTCATGGCGTCCAGCGCCAGCCGCACCCGCGTGGCCCGGTAGAAGCCGGTCTCGCTGCCGCTGAAAAAGGCGGACAGCAAAATCCCGACCAAGAGCATCAGGCCGATTCCCATTCGCATCGTCTCCTGCCCGTCCAGAATACCGCCGGAGGGAGCGAGGAGCTATCGCGCCGGCGGATCGCCGCCGCCCATCGACATCGTTTCAACGCCGGACCTGCATCGTGAAAACCGCCTAAAGCGCTCGCTAAACGCCGCAAATCGTTGCGCGTTTGGCTGGCGAGGCGCATTAGGGGTTGAACCCGGCCGCGTTGTCGCGACGATACATGGCTGTCGCCGCCGCTGGGCGTGCGGCGGTGAGCAAGGAAAACACGTGAGGACTTCGATTGACCAAGATGGAAAAACTGCAAGACGCGCCTTCCGCGGCCAAGAAGACCGAGATCGAGCAACTGCTGGAGCAGGCCTCCTCCCCCTTTGTGGGACGGTGGAACAAGCTCGTAACGATGACCAATTGGGAGAAGGGGCGGATCATTCACGATTGGCGCGAGGCGCTAGCCGCCTCGGGCGCCCCCGTGACCGAGTATTCCGATGAGGCTTGGGCCCGCCGGGTAGCCGGCGTCACGGGGCAACACGTCGGCCGGCTGCGGCGCGTCTATCAGAAGTTCGGCGAAGTATACCCGCGGTACGAGGGGCTGTACTGGAGCCACTTCCAGGCGGCGCTCGATTGGGACGACTCGGAGCAGTGGCTCAAGCAGGCGCAGTCGCGCTCCTGGTCGGTCGCCCAGATGCGAAACTCCCGCTGGGAGAGTCTCGGCGTGCCGCCGGAGAAGCGCGTCGCCGAAGAGGAAGTCGTGGACGCGGAGTTGGATGAGGATTTCGAGCCGGCTCTCAAAGAGAAGCCGGGCGCCGGCGGACTGACGCCGACGCTGGAGCAGGCCCGCAGCGCCGGCGACGAGGAGGGGCCGCGCATCGAAGGCCCCGACTTCGGCGACGAAGACGACGACAACTACGATCCCGCAGCCCAGGGTTTCGGCGACGAGCGCGACGAAGCTTCACCCGCGGCGCCGCTGCGTCCCTTCGCGAACATCGGCGAATTGCCCGAGGACGTGGTCGAGGCGTTCGAGGCCTACAAGCTGGCGATCCTCCGCCACAAGCGCGAGAACTGGCGCCAGATCACGCTTGAGGAGATGATCGCCACGCTCGATTCGCTGAAAGAGTTGGCGCTCGCTCCGGCCGCCGAGCCGGCGCCGTTTTAACCAATGTCCCCTTGCGTCCACTGGCCGTCAATGAATCGCCACGTGCGGCCGGTGGGGTTCTTGTCTTGCAGGAGCGCGGGCAGTCGCGAAGGTCGCACGTTGTCGAAGCATTGGAGCATCCCGAAGCGGCGGAGTGCGGCGGGGATGCCGACCGCGGTAAAGCCGGGATGGCCGGTCGCCGGATAGGGGCCGCCGTGGTTCATCGCGGGAGAAACCGCCACACCCGTCGGCATCTTGTCGTTCAACAGTCGCCCCACGCGGCGACCGAGCCGGGGCGCCAGGCGATCGTAAATCGCGTCGTCGGCGCCTTCCGCGTCGGAGTAGATGCAGCCGGTGAGGTTTCCCTCCAGCCGCTCGATCAAGTGCTCGGCCTGCGCAATGTCGTCGGCGATCACCACCAGCGAGGCGTTGCCGAACGCTTCCGTTTGGAACACGTGCGGATCGTCAAGGAACTGTGCGCCCCGAATCTCCAGCAGCGTGTTCTTGCGGCAATACCCGGGTCCGTCGCCGGGGGCGTCGCCGGTGAGCAGCCTGGCGCCCGCCTTTCGCAGCTTCGTCACGCCCTCGGCCAGCGATGACTCGACGCCTTTGGAGAGCAGCGTTCCCGCCGGCGCCGCTTGGAATCGTTGAATGACGGTGGAGACGAATGTGTCGCTCTCCAGCGACTTGAGCAGAATCACCAGGCCGGGGTTGGTGCAGAATTGTCCGGCGCCGAGGAGGCAGCTTTGCGTGAACTCATCGGCGATCTCCGACATGCGGCTCTTGAGCGCGCCGGGGAGCACGACCACAGGATTGATGCTGGAAAGCTCCAGGTAGATCGGCTTGCCCGCCTTGTCGGCCGCCGCTTTCAAATTCAGCCCCGCAGCGCGGCTGCCGGTGTACGCCGTGGCGCCGAGCCGCGGATCGGCCACAAGCCGCTCTCCGTCGGCGTGGCTGGTGCGGTAGAGAAGCTGCACGGTCGCGGCAGGCAGTCCCGTCTCCTCCACCGCGTACGCGGCTTCTTCTGCGAAGATGCGGCTGGTGGCGGGCTGCGTGGTGTTCGCCTTTGCGATGACGGGGTTCCCGGCGGCGACGGCGGCGGCGAAGTCGCCTCCGGCGGCGCTGTTGAAGGCGAAGGGGAAATTGTTCGGCCCAAAGACCGCCACCGGTCCCAGCGGCGCCAGGTACGAGCGGATATTGTTCTTGGTGTCGATCGTCGGCATCGCCCAGGAGCCCTCGCGGGCCGCGGCGGCCGCCTGCCGGAGTTGACCCGTGGTGCGGGGAAGCTCGACGTCGGCCAAGCGCGGCGACACCGGCAGCGCCGTCTCGGCATGAGCCGTCGCGACCAGGTCATCCTTCCGCGCCTCGATACGATCGGCATACTTCTCAAGGAACGCCGCGATCTGCTCGCCCGAAAGACGCCGCATCGCCTCCGCGGCTTCCACCGCCGCATCGAGCGCCTCGTCGCAATCCTTCCACGTGCTGACGGGGAACGCCTCCGGCAGCGGCGTCCGCGCGACGGGATCATCGCTCTGGAACGTTCCCGCGGCGTGCGCTTCTCGCCACCGGCCGGCGATCAGGACAGGTTGGGCGTTGATGGCCATTACTGCATCTCCTCTCGGAACATGGCGTCTGCGAATTTCTCGGCGTCGAAGATGGCGAGGTCGGTGTCTTTCTCGCCTACGCCGATGAACTTCACCGGCAGGTCGAACTGCTGGCGGATGGGGATGATCACGCCTCCCTTGGCCGTGCCGTCGAGCTTGGCCAGGATGATGCCCGTGCACTTGGCCGCTTCCGAGAAGCCGCGGGCCTGGCTGATGGCGTTCTGGCCGGCGGTGGCGTCGAGCACCAACAGAGTCTCGTGCGGCGCCTCGGGAACCTGCTTGGCCATCACGCGATGGATCTTCTCCAACTGCTGCATCAGGTTCGTCTGCGTCTGCAGCCGGCCGGCCGTATCGACGATGCACACCTCGGCGCCCGACTCCAACGTGCGGGCCACGGCGGAGAAGGCGACGCTGGCGGGGTCGCCCCCTTGTTTGCCTTTGACCACCTCGCAGCCGACGCGCTGGCCCCAGATGGAAAGCTGCTCCACCGCCGCGGCGCGGAAGGTATCGCCGGCGCCGAGGACGACTTTCTTCCCTTCGTCGTGAAACCGGCGGGCGAGCTTGGCGATCGACGTGGTCTTCCCCGAGCCGTTCACGCCGACGACCATCACCACGGTCGGGCCGGACGGGGCCCAGGCGATCGGCTCTTTGGGCTGGGCGATCAAGTCCTTGATCTCGACCTTGACGACTTCCAGGATGTCCCGCATGTGGACCATGCGAGCGCGGAAGTCGGCGCCGACGCGCTTGCAGATGCGATCGGCGGGGCCGGCGCCCATGTCGGTCTTGACGAGCACCGCGTAGAGGTCGCGGAGGAAGTCGTCATCGACCAGGAGCCCTTCGGCCTTGAAGAGGTCGCGGATGTCGGTATTGAGGAACTGCCAAGTCTTGGCGAGACCTTGGCGGAGGCCGCCTTTGCCTTCGCCGGCTTGGGCGGTTTCAGGCTGAGGCTGTTCTTCGGTTTTGCGGCTGAACCAGGCCATGAAGTTGTTGTTCGTTTGCGAGTATGGGCCGACGTATGGGTGGCTGGCGGCGGAGCGGAGCGACGCCCCAGGGAGTTCCGTCAGGCTGGGGCGTCGCTCCGC
>JAHWKS010000746.1 GCA_019347795.1 Planctomycetota bacterium
CATGCTCTTCGCCGGCGGCGGGATCCGCACGGGGCAGGTGATCGGCGCCACCGACCTCCGCGGCGAAGACCCCATCGAACGCCGCGTAGGCCCCCAAGACTTTTTAGCCACCATCTACCAACACCTCAACATCGACGCGGCCAACATCGCCATCCGCGACTTCACCGGCCGCCCCACCCCCATCCTCCGCAACGGCCACCCAATCCCCGAGCTAACGCGGAGCGTTTGACGCCGGAGATTGTCCACTTGCCGCGGGTGGACGGGAGCGGCCGCACTTGCACCTTACCGGCTTTACAGTGGGTGGGATTGCGGAATGAGCTGGTAATAAGGCGTAGTCAATCGACAGGGAGATGCTGATGCAAAACATCCGCGAGGCCGCTAGCCAATTTGGGAGTCTGTCTCACCTGATGCTTGGCGCCGTGATGATCGTCGTTGGCGGCAGCACGATCCTGCCAGCGGAAGATACCGGAGAAGACTACAAAGCGGGTGATGATTTCCGGCGGCAGGATGCTGCCGCAGTTGCGGAAGTGCGCGCCGAAACGCGCCACACCGCGTCTGCCGCTTGGTGGGGCTTCGACGAGACAGACGCCACACCCTTCCTGCAGGCCGCGATTAACTCCGGCGCCAGGAGAGTCGTTGTGCCGAATATGGGGAAGGACTGGATCATTACGCCGATCACGCTTGCAGCAAACCAAGAGATATTCTTCGAACCCGGCGTGGTAGTTACTGCGAAACGCGGAGCGTTCAAAGGCTCACACGACTCGCTATTCAAGGCCAAGGGGAAGGGGGAGATCACGATCGGCGGCTATGGCGCCACTTTGCGAATGCAGAAAGCGGACTACATGACCGACGCCTACTCGAAAGCCGAATGGCGGACGGCCATTTATTTCGACAGCTGTCATGACATCAGGGTCTATGGGCTGACCATTCGCGATACCGGCGGAGACGGCGTTTATCTCGGCGATTCTGGCGAGCCCGGATACAATCGGGCTGTCAAGATTACAGATGTGCTCTTTGAGAACAACTACCGTCAGGGCATCAGCCTGATCAGCGCTGAAGATGTCGTGATCCACAACTGCGTCTTCAAGGATACCAGCGGCACGGGACCGGCTGCCGGTATGGACCTGGAACCGAATCATCCTGCGGGTCGCCTTGTGAATATCACCGTGCGAAACTGCGTTGCGGACAACAACCAGGGGCCTGGATTTATCGTGTCACCATCAGGGCTCTCCTCGAAATCCAAAGAAGTCTCGGTTCTCATTGAAAACTGCTACGTCAAAAGCGGTCGCAGCCATGGCTTGATGGTCAGCGGAATCAGGGATGACGGTCCCGGTGGCTTGATCGAGTTCAGAAACTGCCACGTACGCAATACCCGGCTCCACGGGGCTCGGATTCTGGATAAATCAGCGAGCGGCGCCCGAGTTCGTTTCGTCAACTGCACATGGAAGGACGTCGCCAAGGATGGGATTGATGCCAGTGGATACAAGGGGGTTCCGAACGTGCCAATCGTGATTCATCTCCGGGCGCCGTCGTGGAGCCATAAGCCTGGCGGCGTTGATTTCGTGGAGTGCATGGTCGTCGATGAGCAACGTCGCCCCTTCATCGTGTATAGGGCTCCGTTCCGAGATGCGCCGCCGCTACATGACGTTCAGGGCAATTTTACTGTTACGAATCCGGAAACCGCCACAACCGATTTAGGTGAAGGGGCTGTGAGTTCAAAGTTGCGCATCAGTCGTTGAGTCGCCTTTGCGCATGGATTCGTTGCTCACGTTTCGAGTCGCCAATCAAGAATTCACGGCTGGCTGCGGAATCGCGCGTTGACCTCGGTCCAATCAATATGGTCGATGAACTTTTCGACGTACTCGGCCTTCCGGTTCTGGTAGTCGAGGTAGAAGGCGTGCTCGTAGGTGTCAATCACGACCAGCGGGAGAGCCATCCACAGGACGCCCATCGCATGTTCGTCACTGACGACGTTGTAGAGTTTCCCGCTGACAGGGTGCTTGACGAGCATCGCCCAGCCGGCCGCCTCTTTGCCCGAGGCGATGAAGTCGCTCTCCCAATTCTCAATCGAACCGAACCGATTTTCGATGGCCTTGCGAACATCGGCCGTTGGATCAGGCGCTTTGGGGGTGAGACCGTCGAAGTACATCTCGTGCAGCACCACGCTGTTTCCCTTGCTGTTGACGGCCCGTTTGAGCGCGCCGTAGGCGGCCGCGTCCAGCCGCTTTCCCGTCTTAATCGACTCTTCGAGGGCGGCGTCCGCGGCCGTGTAGCCCTTGAGCGCGCCGCCATAGTGGGCCGAGTGGTGCGGCGCGATCTGTTCGGCGCTCAGAAAACCGGGGACCGATGCGTGCTTGAGCGGCTTGAGATTCCCGGTGACCAGCCCGCTGTTGGAGAAGTCCAGGCCGCCTCGGTCGGCGTCGTCTGCTTCGGCGAGTCCGCCTACCAGCATGTTTCCGGCCACCGCTCCCGACGACAGGAACACGAAGTCGCGACGTGAAAAATGGTCCATGTTCGCTCTCCTCGTTGGGTCTTGGAGTCGCTGGGAGGGCACGGTCGGCTGGTCGACGCAACGCTCCGGCAATCGGCTACATCATGCTACATCATCGCCTCGTCGGAACGGCGCAACAATCCTGCGCAGCGAACATTAAAGGATTTTCATCCGCCTCTCATGTCCATGCGATTGGGCAGACTCCATAATAACTGGGGATAGCCTGGAGGTGATCTTGACGCCGCGTCTTTTGGTGATCGAAGACCAGAAAAGACTGCTGGACAGCCTGCAAAAAGGGTTGAAGCAGGAAGGATACCACGTTGTCGCGGCGGCGACGGGCGAGGAGGGCTACTACGCAGCCACTACGCAGGAAATCGACGCCTTGGTGCTCGACCTGATGCTGCCGGGTCGCGGCGGCATGCAGGTCTTGCGCGACTTGCGAACGAATGGATTCACGCGACCCGTTCTGATTCTCACTGCCCGCGACAGCGTGGACGATCGCGTGTCGGGGCTGGACGGGGGCGCGGACGACTATCTGGTGAAACCATTCGCCTTTGCCGAACTGCTCGCTCGGTTGCGGGCGCTCCTGAGGCGGGAGGGCGCAGGGCGCGAGTTCGTGCTCCGGGCCGACGATCTGGAGATGAACCTTGTCGCTCGCCGAGTCGTCCGCGATGGCGAGGAAATCGAACTGAGCCAACGCGAGTTCGAGCTGCTGGAATATTTCATGCGACACCTGGGGGCGGTCGTTACGCGCGATATGCTGGCGCGGGATGTCTGGAAGGAGCCGCACGGCGTTCTGACGAATGTGATTGATGTTTACGTGCGGTTACTGCGAAAGAAGGTCGAACGTTCGGGCGCGCGGCAGTTAATCCACACGGTGCGGGGCGTCGGGTATGTCCTGAGGGAGTCGCCGTGAGCAGATTGAGCATCCGCTGGCGTCTCACCGTGTGGAATACGGTCGCGCTGGCCGTGCTGCTGACCGCCGTTGGCTCGCTCGTCTATGCGCTGTTGCGGCACGCGATGTACGCGCAAGTCGACCGTGTCTCGTTAGTTCAGTACCGCGAACTCTTGCAGGACGAGCGCATGGAGGCGGACCACGAGACCCGGCTGCCACATTGGATTGAGGAGTT
>JAHWKS010000747.1 GCA_019347795.1 Planctomycetota bacterium
ATACCGCCGCGCACCAGGATCTTGGCGGGCTGGACGATCACTCGCTTGCTGCTCATGCTGCCGGTCAGCTTCACGTCCATGATTCGCACCCCGACGAATTGGACGATCGTGTACTGCGCGTTGTTGCCGCTGCCGGAGACCTGGCTGAACACCGGGATGATCCGCGGCTTCCCCCGGCCCTGGACCTCCGCCAGCTCGTCTTTGAAGCCGGCGCTGATGCCGGTGTCGGCGTTCAGCTCCAACTCGCCGTATTCATCCAGCTCGAGTTTCCCGCCGTGATGAGATAAATCGTCAGGGCTCGCCCCGTGCAGAATCTGGCGGGCGATGTCGGCCGTGCTGTTGTTGCTGGAGCCGACGTCCACCGTGCCGCGGTTGCCGGGCGACCCGGTCCCCTGGGGATACAGGTTCATTTCCAGCACCCCGTCCCCGCCGGACACGATTGCCTCGTTCGCGGCGTCCCAGGTCCAGTCATCGCTGCCGACGCCGGCCAGGAGATCGTTCCACGTTTCCAAATCGAGCGCAAAAGGAAGCAAAGGAAGGTTGCCGTCGTCTGAGGCCCGGAAGCCGCCGAAGTTCGACATCAGCACCGCCGTAGCCCGCGCCTGGAGCGGAGTTTTATCCACGCCCAGCACGCGGCCGAAGAGCATCGGCACGGCGCCGTTGATGGTGGCGGTGCGCTGGACGCGAACCCGCACCGCGTTGTAGTGCGCGGCGCCGGTGTCGATCGTTTCCGTCTCATCCCAGGGATCGTTCAAGTAGCCGACCTTCACGTCGTCGTCGTCCAAGGACGGCTGCTGCGTGAGGATTGGATTGTACGAGGCGTAGGTCGCGGCGGCGGCGCGGGCCCGCTCTTGGGTTTGCGACGGAAGCTCGGCGCCGAACACCGCCTGGTCCTCGAGCAGCTCCCAGGCGGCCGCCATCGCCGCGGAGTCGGCCGACCGCTGCAGTTCCGTCTTCGCCACGTAGAGGTAGCCCAGGTCGATCGAGAACGCCAACACGGCGATCATTCCGATCATCATGAACGCGGTCAAAACCAGGATGTTACCCGAACGGCGATTGCGGCGGGCGGACATGACGTAAGCTCCCGAGACAGAAATCGAAGGGACGAGGAAAAACGGCGCCGACCGTCGGCCGGACGCGGCTAGTGGACGACGCGGTCGGTGGACTCGGTCAGCACGGCGCCGTCGGACAATACCCAGCGGACTTCCCGCAGCACGAGCGACTGCACCCGGTTCCCGGCGTAGCCGACGCCCGAGCTTTGGACCGAGACATCGGGATGATAGGCGTTCAGGTTCGCAAGCGGGCTGGCGACGATGGTCTTGAGGTAGCCCTGGCCGCCGAAGGCGCCCCACGTGGAGGACGCGCCGTTCACCACCTCGAACACCAGGTTGCCGCCGCTGACGGTCATGGTCTGCGTCCAGCGGACCGTCTCGTCGGCCGTGGCCAACTCGGCGTTGGTGTTGAAGCTGGTGGCGTTGAGCAGCGATTCGCCGTTCCAGACCTGAAGCTGGATTCCGCCCGCGGCGAATGACGGCTGGCTGCGGTGGTTCAGTTCAATCGCGGCGTACATCCCCTCGGCGTCGGCGCCGGGCGAGATGGTGCACGTGACTTGAGGGGCGTCCACTGTCGGATCCGGGTTGCCCAGCACCAGCTCCCAGTCTTCCTCCACGCGCACCACGTACAGCGTTTCCGCGGCGGCGCCGCCGGGCGCAACGGCCATCGCGCCCCACATCATGGCCGTAACTACAAGCGCGAAACGGGGCGACACACTTGCGACATTAAGACGAGACATGACAATACTCCTGCCACCAAGACTGAGAAAGGAGAACAGCGATGCTGAGGAGATGGCGGACGAGCGTCCAACTGCCCGGCGAGGCGAAAACTCTTTCTGCCCAATGGAAACCGTAGGTCGAGATCGAGCGATTGTCAAAAAATGTCCCCCCGCACATTTCTTGCCCGCGGCAGGGCATGCGATGTCTGGCGCCGTCGCTAGCGGAGGGAAGAAGAATCCAGTGGCGTTGCCGTAAACTCCTGTTAGGCTTGTGCTTGCAGGATTTGCTGGCGCGCCGGCACGCGGTTTGTTAATGGACCGGCAGCTATCTCGTCGCCTTGCAGTTCGAAACTTTCCCCCAGACAGGGAGTGACGTTTGGACGAAATTCTCGCTCTCGTTGTCGGGGTGTTCTGCTTCGCGGTCGGGCTGTGCATCCTGGCGGCGGCCGGACATGGCTTACGGCTTTTGGGCGCGGCGAAGATCCGCGGCGTCAGCGGCGGGGAATCGCGGGAGAAAAGCATCCGCACGCACGAGTGTACCGCCTGCGGGGCGCCGCGCGGGATCGTCGGCGGGCAATGCGTCTACTGCGGATTTCAGCCGAACCTCGTCCCGACGGCGCGGCGCAAGAGCGAGTTGCAAACGGCCGCCCGCGTTCTCTCGCAGTTGCGGGAGGAGGGACAGCTCAGCGAGGAGCAGTTCCTCCAGCTCGACGCACTGCTGGCGGCGCAGTGGACCAAGGCCGCAACCGAGCCGGTCGCGCCGCCGCCGATTTCGGAAGTGGATGAAGTCCACACCTTCGACGCCGAGATCGCCTATCTCGAGGAGCCGCAAGAGGCGATCGATCAACAGGCGACCAGGAGCGAGCCCTTCGCGCCTCCTCCCGCGGCGCCTCCTGCAGAGGTCCATCCGCTCGATCGGCCCGAACCCGCCGCTCCGCCGGCGGCGCCGCTTCCCACCTTCTCCGATCGTGCGCGGAGGCGGCTGGCCGATGTGTTGACGGCCTTCATGGAAGAGAAGAACATCCGCTGGGGAGAGGTGCTGGCGGGGCTGCTGATTGTCGGCAGCGCGATCGGCTGCGTGGTCAGTCTGCAAGAGACGCTGCGCGAGGCCGACCCCTACATTCCCGCCTTCCTGCTGATGCTCGCGACGGCCGCCATCTACGGGGCCGGCGTCTACACGCTGCGGCGGTGGGACCTGCAGTCGGTGAGCCGGGCGGTGTTGATCATTGCGTTGCTGCTGATCCCGCTCAATTTTCTCGCGGCGACTACGCCCGGCGAGAAGCGAAGCGTGACCGATCCGGTCTTCCTGCTGGCCGTCGCCTTGGGATTGAGCGTGTTCGGCGCCATCGCCTGGTCGGCCGGGCGCACGCTGACCCGCGACGCGGCGCTGCGGCTGACCGCGGCGGTGATGGGCGCCTCGGCGAGCCAGCTTTACCTGAGCCGGCTGGCTCACCCGCAGATGGGGATCGGCGGCGCCACGCTGCTGTTTTCGCTGCCGGCGGCGGCTTTCCTCTACGCGATTGGGGAACAGACGTGGCGGGCTTCGCGGTGGAAAGCTTTGTCGTCGAGACGGGCCGAGCAGACGTTCATCGTCGCCGGCGTCTCGACGTTCGCCCTCTCGGTCGCACTCGGACTGACCGCTCATCGCGCCGGGAGCGTGACCGACGCGGCCGAGTGGCTCTCGCCGACGATGAGCCTGGTCGCGGCGGCCGTTGTCGCGCTGGGACTCGCGGTCGCCGGGCGAGCCGCAGCTCCGGCGCTGGGCGCGCTGCGGGCGGCTTCGCTCACGATCGCGCTCTTGGGCGCCTCGCTGATGACGGCCAACCTGCTGTTTGCCTGGCCGG
>JAHWKS010000748.1 GCA_019347795.1 Planctomycetota bacterium
TCTTGCGCGACCTTATCCGAGACTCAGGCGTCTTTTTGAGGGAGATGTGGCCTCTGGACGACCGATGTCGATTGAATAGTCATTATACGATTTCGTCGGTTGTTCATAACTCCGGCAAACACCATTCGATTGCTTCACGTCCGACGGCGCGGTGGGCGCGGTTGACTTGAGAGAAGGGTCGGCTGCCGAAGAAACCGGTCTTGGATGAGAGCGCCGCCGCTTACGGCGTCGGAATGCGAATGACCGAAGACACCTCCGAAACTCCTTCTGCAAGAGGCGGCTTGCGCACGACCAGATAGGCGTAACTGGTCACCAGGTAATTCGGATGCTTTAGGAGCAGGTCCGTCATCCGCCGGCTGACTTGCTTGAGACCGGGAATCCGCGCGTAGTAGTAGTGCCCGAACCCGCCGATGTAGAGCAGCACCTCGAATCCGACGCTCTCCAGCCGCCGGAGTTGGCCCCGGGTGGGGCCGTATGTCCAGCTGTAATAGGCGGGAAACTTCCCTTGTTGGTTTCGGTCCCGCGGCGCGAAGAGGTTCAGCGTCCTGTCGGAAAGGAATTCCGGCATCAGGCGGTTGGCCAGATACGGCGCCGCGAAGAGCGTCGGGAAGAAATGAAAGGCGACCCCGCCGGGCTTGAGCATGGCGAACACGTTGCGGTGAAACTGCCGGCCGTCCTTCACGTGCTCGGCGAGCATCCGGGAGAAGACAAAGTCGAACTCCTCTCGCAGGTGGAAATCGGGCGCGCCTACGTCGACGCAGATCTTGCGGTAATCATCCGGGGCGCGGGCAAGCTCTTCCGCCGAGATATCAAGAACCGCGTAGTCGAGTTTATGGCGGCGCACAAAATCGGCGTCCAACTGCGGGTTCCTCCCGCCGCCGATGTCGCCGACCCGGCGCGGGGCCAGTTCCTGCAGTAATCGCTGCAAGTATTCCTGGTAGCCGTTAAACAACTTGCGTGACGGCTCCGCTACGATGATGGTGGTCATGGCAGTTCGCTCGCGCCCGGCCGACCAGAGCACGCCTGAACCACAGACGCCGGAGCGCAATGCGAATGTATGACACAATGTCGGCGGCCGGTCAATCATTATGCGCCGTCCTGCATCACGGCCGAGGACGCAATCGGAGACCGTGTTTGCGTCGAACGCCCCCCTCACAAACCGAATCAGGCCGAAACACCGCTGCTTCAACTGCGGCGCCGTCTCACCCTGCCGGACGTTCCGGCAAACACCAATCGATTTCCTCGCGGCCGGCGGCGCGGAGGGCGTGGTTGGCTTGCGAGAAGGGGCGGCTGCCGAAGAAGCCGGTCTTGGCCGAGAGCGGCGACGGGTGGGGGGCGGTGAGGACCGTGTGCCGGGCGGCGTCGATCAGCTTGATCTTGTCCCGGGCGTAGCGGCCCCAGAGGAGAAAGACGACGCGGTCCTGCTTCTCGCCCACCAGGCGGATCACCTCGTCGGTGAAGACTTCCCAGCCTTTGCGCTTGTGGGAGGCGGGCTTGTTGGCGCGGACCGTCAGCACGGCGTTCAGCAGGAACACGCCCCGATCGGCCCACGACGTGAGACAGCCGTGATTGGGGAGCGGGCAGCCGATGTCGCTCTTCAGCTCTTTGAATATGTTCCGCAGCGACGGCGGCGGCCGCACACCGGGACGGACCGAGAAGCACAGCCCGTGGGCCTGCCCCTCGCCGTGATAGGGGTCTTGTCCCAGCAGCATCACCTTGACATTGTCGTACGGCGTGTGTTGGAAGGCGTTGAAGACCTCGATCTCAGGCGGAAAGACGGTGTGCGTCTCTCGCTCCCGGTCCACGAAGTCTTGAAGCTTTTGGAAGTACGGCTTCTTGAACTCGCCGGCGAGCTTCTTCCGCCACGCGGCGGGGAGGGTGATCTTCACGGAATAGCCTCCAACATCCAGACGGCGCCGACCGCCGGCTGACACGCGATCGCGGCCGTCGCGATTCCCATCCAATACGCCGAACGCAGTATGGATAGTTTTGGGTGAGACGCTGGAAAACGCCGTTCGGGGGTCCCGCGGGTGAATTCCACATCCTAACCCGAAGCGTGCGCGAAGAAAGGCGCAGCGGGGAATTTCCTTGCTTTCGCGGCGGTTTTGGAGGGGAGGCCGCCCGGCGGGGGGGCGGATTTTCGGGATTTTCTATTGCCTCCCCGTTCCGCTCAATTAGGCTAACGGATTAAAGTGGTACGAAGCGCGCAAGCGCTGTTTCACCATTCGCGTCGGGCCGGCGTAACAAAATCACCGTCGCTTGCACCTGCGAGCGCGGCGCGTCGCTGCTGCACCTCGTGCGGGAGCGTCCTGGGGTATTCCGTGCCTTCCACCAGGCAACGGCGCCGCCGCCTCGCGATCAGGGAGAGGTCTGGACCCGTGAAATCGAATCGTTTCCTGTCTGCCTTCCGCCGCGCGCCGCGCCGCCGTTCCTCCGCCGCTGCGCGCTCTCGCCCTTCGCGGCGTCGAAAATTTGAAATGCTGGAACAGCGGCGGCTGCTCGCGGTCGATCTTCCCACGGTCCTGGACATCGACACCAACCGCAACACGATTCTCGATGTGGCGGAGATCCAGGCCCTCATCGGAACGCTCGATAACGGCACGTACATCTTCCGCCGGCTCGCAACCGGCGAATATCACGTGAGTCTCCCAGGCGATCTCTCCGAGCCGCTGGCGGCGAATGAAACCTTGATGACGCTCGACTTCCGCGGCTCGGTGTCGGGCGTCAAGTGGAGCGACCTCAACGCCAACGGACTTCGCGAGGCGGGCGAGCCGGGCATGGAGGGCGTGCGCATCTTCGCGGATGTGAACAGCGACGGCGCCTTCAACGACGGCGAGCCGTTCGCCACCACCCGCGCCGACGGAAGCTACAGCCTGGTGTTGCCGCCGGGCGTCGTGTCGATTCGCGAAGTCGCCGCGGCGGGAACCGTGCAGACATTTCCTTTTGGCGCCCAGCAAGGCGCGGCCGCCCAGGGAGCGCTCTTCGCAGCAGGGGAACTCTCGACCGGGCGGGTCGTCGGCGCTTCGCGTCACAACGACGACATGCCGGCCGACGTAAATCTTGACGGCGACGTGACAGTCGCCGATGCCCTGTTCATCGTCCAGGAGTGGCGGGTCTCAGGACCGCGGCTCTTGGGAGGCGAGTCGGAACCGGACCCGGAAAACGAAACGCAGGGGGCGATGGTAGACGTGAACGCCGACGGCTACCTCAGCGTCGCCGACCTGTGGGGCGTGGTGGATGTGCTTCGCGGCGAGGGGGAGGCTCGCGCCTTCGATGACGAGCCGGGACAAACCACTCCCGATCCCTTCACCGTGCAAGCCAACACCTCCCAGAACGTGCTGCCGGTGCTGGCGAACGATCAGGGGGACGGCCGGCTCACGATCACCGGGGTGGGGACCCTTGCGGGCGGGATCGTCGGCAACAGCGCCCAAGGGGACCAGGGCGGACAAATCACCGTTCAGACCGGCAGCGGGCAGAATGACGACGTCGTGCTGTACACGCCGCGTCCCGACTTTTTCGGCGTCGAGCGGTTCATTTACGAGGTCCGCGACGAGGCCAGCGCCATGGTCGATCGGGGCGAAGTGCAGGTGCGGGTCGTGCCCG
>JAHWKS010000749.1 GCA_019347795.1 Planctomycetota bacterium
TGCGTTCGGTGGTCGAAGACGTGCTGGCGAAGCTGCCCAGCTTCGACGCCGTGCTGAAGTCGCCCCGCGTATCGCACGAAGAGAAGGTGCGGCTGTTGCACAAGAGCTTCCAAGGCAAAATGTCGGCGACGCTACTCAACTTCCTGAAAGTCGTCTCCCGCCACGGCCGGCTCGATGCCCTGCGGGCCATCCACCGCGCGGCGCAGAAACTGCACCATGAACGAATGGGCCGGGTGGAAGTGTTGGTCCGCACCGCCGAGCCGCTTCCGGAGGAGATTCACGCCCGCATCGCCGACCGGCTTCGCGCGGCGCTGGGGCGGGAGCCGGTGCTGCGCATGGAGGTCGAACCCGAGTTGATCGGCGGCGTGGTGATCCGCGTGGGGGACACGGTGTACGACGGCAGCGTCGCCCATCAGCTTGTGCGGCTCCGCGAAGAAACCGCCGCAAAAATCGCCCGCGAACTCCGCCGCGCCGGAGAACGCTTCGCCATCGCAGAGTAGACAAGCCACAGAACGAACGGCCACAGTAGCCAAGATGAATTAGCCACGGATTCACACGGATGAAACACGGATAAGAGTTGAGAGAGGCGAGGAAAGCAAGTTCAAACGACAACCCACTATCATGCTTTCTCTTTCTTTATCCGTGTTTAATCCGTGTTCATCCGTGGCTTCCCAATCCTCGGCGTCATCCGTGGCTGGCTAATTTAAATAACCTTGGCTGGTAATTATGGTCAAATTCAACGCAGACGAGATCGCCTCGGTCATTCAGCATGAGATCGAAAATTACGAGGCGCAGATTGACGTGCGGGAGGTGGGCACGGTGCTGGAGGTGGGGGACGGCATCGCCCGCGTGCACGGCCTGTCGAACGTGATGGCCAACGAGATGGTCCAGTTCCCCAACGGGGCCATCGGGCTGGCGTTCAATCTGGAAGAGAACAGCGTGGGGGTGATCATCCTGGGAGACTTCCTGGGGATCAAAGAAGGGGACGAGGTCCGCTCGCTGGGGACGCTCCTTTCGGTCCCGGTGGGCGAAGCGATGCTGGGGCGCGTGGTGGACGCCCTCGGACGTCCGCTGGACGGGTTGGGAGACATCGAGGCGGGCGAAACCCGGCCGGTGGAGGTGATCGCCCCCGGGGTGGCGGCGCGCCGCCCGGTGCACGAGCCGCTTCAGACCGGCATCAAGGCGATCGACGCAATGACACCCATCGGCCGCGGCCAGCGGGAGCTGATCATCGGCGACCGCAAGACCGGCAAGACGGCGGTGGCGATCGACGCGATCCTCAACCAGCGCGAATCGGGGGTGAAGTGCTTTTACGTGGCGATCGGGCAAAAGGACTCCACCATCGCCCAGGTGATCGAACGCCTTCGCGAAAGCGGCGCCATGGACTACACCACGGTGGTCGTTTCCGGCTCCAGCAGCCCGGCGCCGATGCAGTATATCGCCCCGTACTCCGGGACCGCGATGGCCGAGTACTTCATGTGGAAGGGGGAGCACGCGCTGGTGGTGTACGACGACTTGTCCAAGCAGGCGGTCGCGTATCGGCAACTTTCGCTCTTGATGCGGCGTCCGCCGGGGCGCGAGGCGTTCCCGGGAGACGTGTTCTACGCCCACAGTCGCCTTCTGGAGCGGTCGGCGAAGCTCTCGGAGGAGAACGGCGGCGGGTCGGTCACGTCGCTGCCGATCATCGAGACGCTGGAAGGCGAGGTGTCGGCGTACATTCCCACGAACGTGATTTCGATCACCGACGGCCAGATTTACCTGCAGCCCGACTTGTTCTTTGCCGGCGTGCGGCCCGCGATGAACGTGGGCATCTCGGTCTCCCGCGTGGGCGGCGCCGCTCAGGTGAAGGCGATGAAGAACGTGGCGGGGGGTCTGCGACTCGATCTGGCCGCCTTCCGCGAGTTGGAGGCGTTCGCCCAGCTCGGAACGGAGTTGGACCCGGCCACGCAGGCCCGGCTTGATCGCGGGTACCGGATGGTGGAATTGCTCAAGCAGCCGCAGTACCAGCCGCTGCATGTGGTGGACGAGATCCTGGCGATCTTCGCCGGCACCCGCGGCTACCTCGACAAGGTCCCGGTCGGCGAAGTGCAGCGCTGGACGCGAGACCTTTTGAGCTTCGTCCACACCAACCGCAAAGAGGTGTGGGACCTCTTGAACGAGAAGAAAGACGAAGGAGACACACTGAAGGACAAAGACACCGAGGTGCTGCCGAAAGTGCGGGCGGTGCTGGATGAGTACGCAAGGCAGTATTCGCCGAAGACGGCCGAGCAGCCGGTGGCGGTGTAGCAGGACGGATCGAGAAAGAATCGGCGGGTTTTTCCAATCTGCCGCGGCGTTCCTCGAATGCAAGGTAGTAGGCACACTCCGTGTGCCGTCTAAAAGAACGAACGGCACACGGAGTGTGCCTACTACTATGTGAAAGGAGCCAGCCGTGGAACAACAGCCTCCCAAAGAGCCGTATTCCACTCCAGAGAGCCAGCCGCCGCATTACGAGAAGTCTCCCACCGGCGAATATATGGGTCCGGCGCCCGACAACAACGCCCGGCAATGGGGCATGTTGTCGCACCTGCTGGGCTTGGTGATTGGGCTATTGACGGCCCTGGGATTCGTCGGTCCGCTGATCGTGCTGCTGACGAAGAAAGACGAACATCCGTTTATTGAGGACCAGGCGAACGAGACGCTGAACTTTCAGATTACGATTTTGATCTATTACCTGATCGCGGGAGCGATCACGGCGGTTACATGCTTCATAGCCTCTCCCGTTTTGCTCGTCCCGTGGCTGATGCAGCTTATCCTGGGCATTATCGGCACAGTGAACGCCAACAAGGGCATCGCATACCGCTACCCAATGACGATTCGGTTGATTAGCTGAACTATGGCCAAAGCCCGCGCTCTCGATAAACGTCGCAAATCGATCCGCAACATCCGCAAGATTACGCGGACGATGGAGCTGATCGCCACCGCGCGGTTCAAGCGGGCGATGGATCGGGCTACCGCGGCTTCGGCCTACACGCGCCGGATCACGCAGTTGGTGGCGGACCTGGCGCAAAGCGGGGCCGAGGTGGACCATCCGCTCTTGAAGCCGCACGAGGAAGAGAAGAACGCCATTCTGCTGGTGCTGACCGCCAATCGCGGCTTGTGCGGCGGCTACAACAGCAACGTGCTTCGCACGGCGCTGGGGCGGATTCGCGACTATGAGACGATGATCGCCGCCGACCGGCTGGAGGCATTCCGGCTGGAAGTGTCGGGTAAGCGCGGCGTTACGGGGCTCCGCTTCCGCAAGATCAAGCCGGATGAGACGTTCACGCAGTTCGAGGACAAGCCGGCGTTCGGGGAGATTGAACCCATCGCCAACCGCTACCTGACGGCGTACGCCGCGGGGGAGCTGGACCGCCTCGATGTCGCGTACACGCGGTTCATCAGCCCGTCGCAGCAGAACGCGGTCGTCGAGACGCTCCTGCCGTTGGGCTCGCTGGTGGAAGAGGAAGACGCCGGCAAAAAGCCCAAGAAAGAAGGCGACAAGAAACCGGCCGCCGCGGGCCAGATGTACGAGTTCCTCCCGTCGGCCGAGAGTATATTGCGCGAGGTGGTGCCCGCCA
>JAHWKS010000750.1 GCA_019347795.1 Planctomycetota bacterium
CGCATTGCTTCTACATTTGAAGCCTGAGGACAGTCAGATGGCTGAAGACAACACATCGAAACAAGACGAAAACGCAAAACGTACCAAGCGACTCCCCATCGGTGCTCCCATGGGCGCCGCTCTGCCGATTGGCGTCGGTGTCGGAGCCGCTATGGGTGCCGCGACTGACAACATGGGCATCTGGATTGCGATAGGTGCAGCGGTTGGCGCCGTGGCTGGCTATATTGCTACGGTTATTCAGAAAAGGAATCGCGAAAGCGACTAAACGGATCCGACAGCCCACTTGACCGTAAATTGTTTTTCACCATCTAGGGTGCCTTGTTTGGAAGCCTCTTTCGGATACTCACGAGAACTCGCCCAATCGGGTAGCCGGGCGGGTCGCCCCGCCCGGCCCCCACACCACCTAGCATGCGGGTCCGAACTAGGCGGTTCGTCGAAGGGGAGCAAGCTGGACCCAGAGACGCCCGTAGCAATGGACTTGGCCATGTGCCAGGGGCCTTTCCGACTGCGCGCGTGGCGGATGGCTTGCCGCCGAGGAACGCCGAGGCGAATGAGTTCCCGACGGCGCGTGCGGGCAAGCCGCCAGCGCTTCCGAAACTTTCGAGGAGTCGCCGGAAGACGCCGCCATAGTTCGAGCGAGGAGCGGCATTCGTGAACTGGTAATCTCGACACCGGTTCTCCAATTCTCTCGCCACGAGGCGCACCGGGTCATAGTCGTTCCCAAACCGCTGCTTCAGCGTCCGAAAATCCTGCGTACCGTCTGTCGCTGTTTCGAGCGCCGGGTGGTTGGCCAGAAAGTTCTCGAAGATCGGCGGCAAGTTCTGTGAGGCAGCGGCCTCAATAATCGCCGGAAACTTAGCGCGATACTGCTGCGTTCGACGGTCCGTCATGTTGCGAACGATGCCCACAATAGCTGGACGACTGCCGCCGTTCGCGGCTTGCGCATAATGAATCAGGTCAAACGAGTCGGGGAGGGCAGCGAGCGAGATCTGATCCGGCTTCGTCGGAACCAGCACAAAATCGCTCATCGTCAAGCCGTTCAAGACGAGTTTTTGGCGGCGGTCGGCGTTGCCCGGCATATCAATCAGGACGAAGTCAAAGTCGACGAGAACCGGCTTGAGGTAGTCTCGTAGGAGCGTCTCGTCAGATTTCGACCGTGATTCAGCCCAAGATGGGTCGTCAGGTCGAAGCGGCCCTTTGCATCCAGCGCGCCCCTCACGCCCCAATTGTCCACGCCCAGATTGCCTCCGACTCTGACGAGAATTATCGACCCGTGACCATGCGGAAGGGGCTTCCCGTCGAGAGTGACTTTACCGCGAACGGGAACGGTGCCCAGCTTCTTCAACTCGGGATGGTTGCTGCAACTGCAACGATCAGGATGAGCGGGGCCCAGGCGCCGATCGGCGCAAGCCGCTCTGACTCAGACAGACACATACGGCCGAACCTCGCGAGCGACTTGGATTCGAGGATTCCTTTCTGAAATCTTCTGCAGGAGAACGGCGAGCGCCGGGCGGTCCCACAGGAGCGGATTGAGGCGCAGCAGAGGCCCGCCCGCACTCCAAAGCACGATGTAGCTCGTCGAGGCGGAATCAACCGAGTGGTCCGTCTCCAGGCTGAGATCGGATATTTCTGAGACGTCGATTTCGCGGCGGGCGAGCCACGATCGATAGTACAGTTTCGGTCCCTGCAAGATTATTCGACGGCCAGCGAGAAACGCTGCGGAAACGAGCAGGGCCGCCTCCACCGCGGCCGCCGTCGCGAGGACCTTGACGGCGTTCTCGATGCAGAAGTCCGGCAGCGAATCTTTGTAGTACAACGGAGCGCCGATCGCACACGCGGCGATCACAACTATCGGAACGAGCAGATAGCCTGCACGCCCCTGCACAATTACGGAACCGGGCGTCTCCACGAGAGGACTTTCACCACGGACACATAAATCCACAGGAACCATAGGGCGAAAACGGTCTTCGGGCAAAATCGCGGGGAAGGAATCGCTCACGACGAGTTGTGGGCTTTTCCGGTTGTGCCGGTGCTTACGAAGGTCCGCTTGACCTCCGTCGGAATTAGCCTACGTAATCAATGGGCGCGAGTATTCAGCGACCCGTCTAACTCAGGAGTTCGCGAACACCGATGATTGCTTCCCCCGACAATTCGTCCGATCCTCCCGGCCCACAGGTCCAGTTGGGCGCCACTCTGGTGAACGGAGCATTTGTACTTGGCGGCCCCGGTACATACGTCGAGTTCCTCCCGAAGCGGGTCATCATCGGGAATCGTCCTGGAGCACTGCTGTGGGGTCTGACGGTATTCATCTGGTGCGTGACGCTCGGCGTAGGATGGCTATTTTGGCCGCACAGTCGAATCGTGGCCGTGCTTCCGTCTTTGGTGATGGGAACGCCGCTGGTTCTTGCGCTCTTGAACCGGCAGCGATGGGAGATCACGCCAGGCGCCCTGAAGATGCGCGGGAGCGCACTGGGCGTCTCGGTGCGAAGGAATTACTTGCTTCACGATCCTCCGCTCATGCGCGTCGCGAGCCGTTTGGAACGAGATGATCGCTGGCCCGTATGGCAAGTCCAGGTTTGTACGGAAATGGGTGATTGGATCGGCGTGGTCGAGAGTGGGAATAAATCGTCCGTAAGTGCATTAGCTCAGGAGATTGGCTCCCGTCTCGGCGTGCTCATTTCGGTCCCGGATTAAGCCGCCGCAGCCGTTCGCCAGAGGGCTGGGCCGATATACGACTTTACGCCTTGCCAGAGCGCCAGACGAGATCGTCGCTCGCAAGTGAATGCCGGCGGAAGCAGCCGGCGACAGATACACGTGGTGCTCTCGCATGCCCGTGGCCCGTAGCTTGTCGCAAGATGAACGGCGAGTCCGGCCGCCTCCTTTCTCCGGTGGGCTCCAATTCTTAGGTGCCGACTTCTGGAGCGGGAACACCTGCTGCTCGTGGCGTGCTCGGGGGAAGGGCAGTACAATGCGTACGCGGGCCCGGTTTCAATCGTAGGAAAAGGAGAAACGCCCATGATCGAAGCAACTCAGCCGGTGCGTCTGGCAGGGTCCGCCCTAAGCCGCTCCTGCCACGTTTGTGCTTTCTTCCACTCCAAGGAGGAGGAGTATCAGGTGCTGATGCCGTTCATCAAAGACGGTTTCGAGAAGGGCGACCGGGCCTTCCATGTCGTTGATCCGAAACACCGGCCCGATCACCTGCGGCGTCTGGAGCGGGAGGGCATCGATGTGGCCGAGGCCGAGGCCCACGGGCAATTGGAGGTCCGTCACTGGCAGGAGGCTTACATCCAGGACGACTACTTCGACCAGCACCGGATGATCGCGACCATCCGGGAGGCCCTGGATCCGGCCAAGAAGCCGCCTGGAAAGCTCACCCGGCTCGTCGCCAACATGGAATGGGCCTTGGAAGACTTACCCGGCGTCCACGATATTGTGGAATACGAAGCTCGGTTGAACCATGTCCTCCCGGAGTATCACGATCCAGTTATCTGCACGTACGATTTGTCCCGGTTCGAGGCCAGCGTCGTGATCGACATTCTACGGACGCACCCGATGGTCATCATCGGCGGCATCCTGCAAGAGAACCCGTTCTACG
>JAHWKS010000751.1 GCA_019347795.1 Planctomycetota bacterium
GACCCGGTGCATGGCTATCAACTTTGGAAGATTGGCGCTTCCGGGGCCACGCAGCGTCTCACGGATTTCGATCACAATTGGTCAGCGCACGCGACGATGTCCGATTTTGCCCTGTACGACGGCGACCTGTATTTCTCGGCCAGCGATTACCTGCACGGGTACGAGCTTCGCCGTATTGACGCGCAAGGAAACGTGGAGCTTGCTGCCGACGTCAATCCCGGTTCCTCGCTTCCCCAACATCTAACACCTTACAACGGAAGGCTGTACTTCAGCGCGTATCTTCCCATTGGAGGCTTCGAATTGGCGACCATCGACGCCTTCGGGAACGTCAACGCGACGAACCTGGCCGACAACTTCGAGTCGAACATCGGCCACTTCAAGAAATTTCGGGGGGAGCTTTACTTCCGCCTCCGTTCTCCGGGTATGGGCGACGAACTCTGGAAGTTTGACGCCGCGGGCCATCTTTCGCTTGTCACCGACATCATGCCGGGTGATCGCGGCTCCGGACCGCACGGATTTATCGACTTCAACGATGAATTCTATTTCGTTGCCCATCACGATAGCTTCGGCGCCGAGCTATGGAGCCTGAATGAGCAAGGGGAGGCAAGGCTTTTTGCCGATGTAGCGCCGGGCCCTGACAGTTCGCGCCCCGCGGAGCTGACCGTCTTCGGCGACGCCGTCTATTTCGTCGCGGAAACGGCAGCGGCTGGAAAGGAGTTGTGGCGACTCGATGCTCAGGGCCAAATCTCGCTGATCGACATCAATCCAGGCCCCGGGTCATCCTTTCCTTCGTCATTGGTGGTTCATGCTGGAGAGTTGTATTTTAACGCCCGGGACCCGACGCATGGGTCTGAACTGTGGAAGATCGGAGCCGACGGAGACGCGGTTCTCGTCGCGGACGTCGTTCCCGGATCTGCCTGGTTTTCCCCCAAACCCCGGGGAACTTTTCAGGGCGAACTTTACATGGGGGCGTACACGGCCGCGACGGGAGATGAGCTTTGGAAGATGGACCGTCAAGGAAACTTCCATCTCCTCGGCGATATAAATCCGGGCGCCGCGAGCGGTTTTAAGTATTCGCTTAAGGAGTTCCAGGGCGAGCTTTACTTCACGGCCGACGACGGCGTCCATGGAGAGGAGCTCTGGAAGGTCGACGCCAACGGTCAGGTCGAAATGGTTGCGGACGTGAATTCCGGCGTCGGATCGGCGGCGCCAAGGGACTTTCAGGAATTCAACGGGGCTCTTTATTTCTCTGCAAACGGAGGCTGGAATCAATACGGCCGGGAACTGTGGCGGCTCGTGCCGGAGCGCGAGGCCCCGCCGCACCAGAACGCGAACATGCCCGCCGATGTCAACGACGACGGCGAGGCGAACCTGAGCGACTTGTTGATCATTGTCAGCTACATTCGCTCCGACGGTCCGGCCGAATTGCCGCCGACCAATGGTGGCGCTCCCTACCTCGACGCCAACGGCGACGGACAGGCAAGCCTGGCGGATCTGCTGACTGTGGTGACGACGCTTCGCAACCAGAGCGGGGGCGTTTCCGGCGAGCGCGAGGCGGAACCTGCCGAGACGATTGCATCCGAAGGCGACCGGAGCGGACACTCGCTCCTTCTGCCGCGCCTTAAAGAGGAAGACGCGGGCCAATCCTTCGGGACGCCCGGGTCTTGGCTTCTGGACGAGACCGAACTGAACGCCCTCGTCTCCGACATCGTTCGGCTTTGACCCTCCTCCGAATCGCAATGCAGAATAAGAAACCATCAGTTCGCATATCGCTTCGGACCTTCCTGGTGCTGTTTACCTGCAACTGAACGCAACATCCGTGTCCGATGCTTTTCTTGAACAGTTGCAGGCAATGCCTGAACTGGAAGACCTTGGATTACGCGGAACCGAGGTGACCGGCGACGGGATGAACTACCTACCTCACGCGCCATCCGAAGCTCAAGAACTTGGACGTTTACAGCACCAAAGTTGACGATGCGGGAGTCGCGCATCTTGTGGCCTGCCCATCGCTGACGGATCTCGGGTTGTCGATGACAAGCGTCACGGATGCGGTCTTCGAACACCTCGACAAACTGCCGAACCTGTCCGACGTGGACCTGACGGCCAATCGTCCTGTCTCGACCGAGGCGGTCCTCGCGTTTGAAAAGTCGCATCCCAAATGCGACATCGAGTGGTATCGAAAGTAGTTGCGTTACGGCGCGAGCAACAGCTTCAGCGTCGCCAGGAGGGCTTCGATCTGATCTTCCGTGCCGACGGTGATGCGGAGGCCGTCGCCCCAGCAGGGATAGTTCATGTAGCGGACGAGAATCCGCTGCTCTTTAAGACGCTGATAAAGCGCCTCGACCGGCTGATCGGCCCGTGTGCACCAGACGAAATTCGCCTGCGAGGGGATGGCGTCGAAGCCGAGCGAGCGCATCCCCTCCGTCAGCCGCTGGCGCGTCGCCAGAATCTTGCCGCGGTTTTCGGCCAGCCAGGCCTGATCGTCGATCGCGGCCGTGGCGCCGGCGATCGCCAGCGCGTCGCAATTGTAGGAGTCCTTCACCTTGTTGAGCTGCTCGATCACCTGCGGCTGGGCGACCAGGAAGCCGAACCGCAGCCCCGCCAGCGAGTACGACTTGCTCATCGTCCGAGAGACGAGAATCTTCTCGTTCTCGCGAACAAGGTTCAGGCAGTTCTGATCGGCGAAGTCGGCGTACGCCTCATCGACCAGCAGCGGACAAGGCAACCGCTCGGCCAGCTCCAGCACCCGCTCGGGAGGAATCGTCGTGCCGCTGGGACTGTTGGGGTTGGGAAGAAACGCCAGCCGCAAGTCATCCCGCGGGGCCGCGAACGCGTCGTCGAGCGTCCAGTCCGAACGAAAATGGACCTCCTCCCACTCCGCCCCCTGAAGCTGCGCCAGCGTGCGATAGAGCACGTAACTGGGATAGGGCAATCGGAGACGTTGTCCCTGTCCGACGAAGGCTCGCGTGACGATCGTCAGAATATCGTCGCTGCCGTTGCCGCAAAGAATCCAGTCCGGCGGCACGCCCAGCACTTCGGACGCCCGCAGTCGAAACGCCGTCGCATGCGGATCGGGATATTTTGTAAGCCCGCGGTCGAGCGTCTCTTCGATCGCCCGCCGCACCGCCGCCGACGGCGGATAGGGATTCTCATTTGTATTGAGCTTGATGAACTTTCCCCCCTGCGGCTGCTCGCCGGGGGTGTAGCCGGACATCGCGGCAATTTCAGGACGGACGAAGGACATGGGAAGGGAGCGAGTGGCGAGTGGCGAGTGGCGAATGGCGAGTGGGGAGTGGCGAATGGCGAATGGCGAATGGTGAGTGGTGAGTGGTGAGTGGTGAGTGTTGAGTGGTGAGTGTTGAGTGGTGAGTGTTGAGTGGTGAGTGGTGAGTGGCCGCGAGCGAAGGGCGAGGAGTCATTCGCTGCCGCGAATCCTCGATGCGGCGTTTCCTCGTTCGCGACCCCATTCGCCACTCGCTATTCGCCATTCGCCGAGTTTACTCCATCCTTCACCCTACCGCCTCAGGATCTTGAAAGCGCAGTCGCCGCCCCACCCTTCCTTGATCGCCAGCTTGATGTAGAGCATGGCGAAC
>JAHWKS010000032.1 GCA_019347795.1 Planctomycetota bacterium
GAGACCTACGAATTGAACCCGCCCCAGCGGCAATACCATCAGGCGAAGGTCGCGCTGGCGGTCGAGGGGGAACTCAAGCTGAAGGGGCCGGATGAGAACGAACGGCAGCTCCCCTTCAAAGTTGACGGATCGTTCCTCTACGACGAGAGCATCGAAGGCGGAACTCAGCCCCTGGCGGCCCGCCGCTATCACACCGCGGAAGCGGATATTCGGTTGGAAAAGACCACGCATTCGCCGAGCTTGGCCGCGGACCGCCGCCTGGTGGGCGTGGAATGGAGCGACGGCAAGATCCATTTCTGGTCCCCCGGCGGTCCACTCTCGCGGGACGAGTCGGAACTGATCGACCTCCAAGCTAATAGCGTCTTGCTGAGCGGCTTGTTACCGAAAACCCCCGTCGGGGTCGGAGATTCCTGGGCGCCCGAGAATGAGACGCTCGCCCGATTCCTGAACATCGACGCGATCGGCGCCGCCCACGTGACGTGCAAGCTGGCCGACGTCAAAGACGATCGCGCGGTCGTGGAGATGGCGGGCAAGGCGAGCGGGGCCGCAGACGGCGTCGCAACGGAGATCGAAATCTCCGCGAAGTACGGCTACCAACTGAGCGAGCGTCGCTTCACCTCGCTGGCGATGGCCATGAAGGAGAGCCGGGCGATTGGCCCCGCCGAGCCGGGCTTCGACGTCAGCGGACGGCTGACGATGCTCTTGACGCCGCTGGATTCCTCGCGACATCTCACGGAGGCGGACATAGCGAGCGTCCGCGCCGGCGCCTCGGCCGCTCCGCCGCTGCGCGTCGAATCGCCGGAGCAGGGGGTGCGGATGCTCCTGGAGCCGCGGTGGCGGGTCGTCATCGACCGCGCAGAAGTGATGGTGCTGCGGCTTGTGGACGAAGGGAAGGTGGTCGCCCAGTGCAATCTCTCGTCGCTGCCGAAGCTGGCCGAGGGACGGAAACTGCAGCTCGAGGAGTTTCAGGAGGAAATTCAGAAGGCGCTGGGCGAGAACTTCGGACAGTTCGTCGAAGCCTCGCAGGGGACCACCGAAACCGGCTTGCGAGTTTTGCGAGTAGCGGCCGTCGGAGAAGCTTCGGAGCTGGCAATCCATTGGATCTATTACCATGTTTCCGACGACGAGGGCCGCCGCGCGTCCTTCGTCTTCACCCTGGAAGCCGACCAGGTGGAGCGTTTCGGCGCCGCCGACGCCAACTTCGCCGCCCACCTGGAGCTGTTTCCCCCCAAGGCGAAGAAGGAAGCCCGCGCCGGCTCGGGGCCGACTCGGTGAGGCGGCGCGGCCGCGCTGGCGGGGCGTCGGGCGGTGACTTAAAATGGCGGCAGGTGTCACCGCGAGATAGGAGCCAGCGTCATTCCTGCCCAGCCTGCCTCACAAACTCGGCGATATGAAATCGCCGATTTCGCTAACATCCCGCCGACTCCCTGTCCCTGCGGACTAGCCCGGCGAGCGTTTGCCGACGTGGCGGATTTCCCCGGCACGATCCACATCACCGAGATCTCCACCGACGCCCGCACGCACTACCACCGCACCCTCACCGAGACCTACTATTTCCTGGAGTGCGGTCCGGACGCCAAAATGCAGCTTGACGACGACGTGATCGACGTGCATCCGGGAATGTGCGTGATGATCCGCCCCGGCGTCCGCCACCGGGCTATCGGCAAGATGAAAGTGCTGATCGTCGTGCTCCCGAAGTTCGATCCCGACGACGAGTGGTTCGATTAAGGCGCATCGCTTCTTCCGTGGCGGACGGCGTTTTTTCTTCGGTGTGACAGGGGCGTCGCTCCTGCTTCTGCTCACCGATGCGCTCCCGGGCTTGATCCGCCCCGCTTTCTTGAGGCCGCCTGGCCTCGCGGCTTCCCGAAAACCCTGGTCCGGCGCCATAGTTGCTCCCTGGACGTTGCCAGCCGGCGTGGAGGCCGGCAGTTCTCCTCATGGTTTCCCCTCTTATGGAAAAGGAGCCGTCGATGTCCGATAACGTCAGCGATTTCCTCCTCGAGCGTCTGCGCGATTGGGGGATCGAACGGATTTACGGCTATCCCGGCGACGGGATCAACGGCATCATGGGCGCCCTGGGCCGGGCCGACAATAACCCGCGGTTCGTCCAGGTGCGGCACGAAGAAATGTCCGCCTTCATGGCCTGCGGACACGCCAAGTTCACCGGGCAGGTGGGGGTGTGCCTCGCCACCTCCGGCCCGGGAGCGATCCACCTGCTCAACGGCCTCTACGACGCCAAAATGGATCATCAGCCCGTGGTGGCAATCGTCGGTCAGCAGCCGCGCACCGCCCTGGGCGGGCATTATCAGCAGGAAGTGGATCTGCAAACGCTTTTCAAGGACGTGGCCCACGAGTACGTCCAGACGGTGATGGCGCCCGAGCAGCTTCCGGCGCTGGTCGATCGCGCCATGCGGATTGCGATGGTGGAGCGGACCGTCACCTGCCTGATCTTCCCCACCGACGTGCAGGAGATGAAGGCAGTCAAGGAGACGCCGCACAAATTCAAGATGACCCCGGGGAGCATCGGCTTCGCGCCGCCGCGAATCATCGCCTCCGAACCGGCGGTCAAGCAGGCGGCCGAGGTGCTTAACGAAGGCGAGAAGGTGGCCATCCTCATCGGCCAGGGCGCCCGCCGCGCGGCCGATGAAGTAGTCGAAATCGCCGAGAAGCTCGGCGCGGGAGTGGCCAAGGCCCTGCTCGGCAAGGACGTGCTGCCCGACGACCTGCCGTTTGTGACCGGCTCGATCGGTCTCTTGGGCACGCGCCCCAGCTATGACCTGATGATGGGCTGCGACACGCTGCTGATGATCGGCTCCAGCTTCCCCTACTCGCAGTTCCTGCCCAAGTTCGGCAAGGCCCGGGGGGTGCAGATCGACATCGATGGCAAGATGATCGGCATCCGCTACCCGATGGAAGTCAACCTCGTCGGCGACGCCAGAGATACCCTCCGCGAGTTGCTGCCGCTGGTGCGTCGCAAAGAGGACCGCAGTTGGCGCGAGAAGATCGAAAAGTCGATCGAGGAGTGGTGGAAGATCGTCGAGGCCCGGGCGATGTCGGACGCCGATCCCGTCAATCCGCAGCGGGTGTTCTGGGAGCTTTCGCCGCGGCTGCCGGACAACTGCATCATCGCGGCCGATTCCGGCTCGGGCACGAATTGGTTCGCCCGCGATTTGAAGATTCGAAAAGGGATGCGATGTTCCCTCTCGGGCACGCTGGCCACGATGGGCTGCGGTGTTCCTTACGCCATCGCGGCGAAGATGTGCTACCCGGACCGGCCCGTGCTGGCGCTGGTGGGTGACGGCGCGTTCCAGATGAACGGGATGAACGAGATGCTCACCATCCGCAAGTACTGGAACGACTGGGCCGACCCGCGGCTGATCGTTCTTGTGGTGCACAACAACGACCTGAGCCAGGTCACGTGGGAGATGCGGGCGATGGAGGGGGATCCGAAGTTCGAGGAGGCGCAGGTGATTCCCGACTTCAACTACGCCAGCTACGCCAATCTGGCGGGGCTGAAGGGAATCCGCATCGACGCGCCAGATCAGATCGCGCCCGCCTGGGACGAGGCGCTCTCGGCCGATTGCCCCGTGGTGATCGACGCGGTTTGCGACCCGAACGTGCCGCCGATCCCGCCGCACATCACGTGGGAGCAGACCAAGGCGATGATGTCGTCCATTATCAAGGGGGATCCCGACTCGGGGGACATCATCAAGAAGAGCTTCAAAGGCAAGATGAAGGAGGTTCTGGCGTAAGCGCGATGGACGCCGCCATCCGGAAACTCGAAGTCTCCGCCTTTACGGTCCCGACCGAATCGCCGGAGTCGGACGGGACGCATACGTGGAATTCGACGACGATGGTGCTCGTGGAGCTGCAGGCAGGGGGCGCGGCGGGCCTCGGTTATAGCTACACCCACCGCGCTGCCGCGGTGCTGATCGCCGACTTGCTGCCCGAGGTGCTCGTCGGCGCCGACGTAACCGCGATTCCCGCCCTCCGCCGGCGAATGCTCGAGCGGATGCGCAACCTCGGGCAGACGGGGGTCGTCTCCGCGGCCGTGTCGGCGATCGACGCGGCCCTCTGCGACCTCAAGGCGCGGCTGCTCGGAATCCCGCTGGTTGATCTGTTCGGCGCGGTGCGCGAGTCGGTTCCGGTGTACGGCAGCGGGGGGTTCACCTCGTTTTCGTCCGATCAGCTTGCACAGCAACTTCGGGGCTGGGTGGAGGAGGGGATTTCGCGGGTGAAGATGAAGATCGGCCGGTCGCCCGATGAGGATGCAGGCCGCGTCGGCGCCGCTCGGGAGGCGATCGGCCCGGAGGCCGAGCTGTTCGTGGACGCCAATGGCGCCTACGACCGGAAGCAGGCGGTCGCCAAAGCGCAGGCGTTTGAGGAATACAACGTCACCTGGTTTGAGGAGCCGGTCGATTCGCTCGACCTGGGCGGTCTGCGCCTGGTGCGCGATCGCAGCCCCGCGGCGATGGAGATCACGACGGGCGAGTACGGCTGGGACGTGACGTACTTTCGCGACTTGCTGGCCGCCGATGCGATCGACGTGCTGCAGGCCGACGCCACGCGGTGCGGCGGCTTCACCGGGTTTCTGGATGCGGCGACGCTGTGCGAGGCGCGTAAATTGCCGCTTTCGTCCCATACGGCGCCCGCCTTGCACCTTCCCGCGGCATGCGCGGCGCGGCCGCTGCGGCACATCGAGTGGTTCGCGGACCACGTGCGGATCGAGCGAATGTTCTTCGACGGGTTCCCCGAGCCGCGCCGCGGCGCCGTGCGTCCCGACCGCTCGCGGCCGGGTTTAGGACTGGAGTTAAAGCGTGAAAAGACGCAGAACGCTACCTGGTATGGAGATTATGAGCACCACGATACGCCCGACCACCTCGCCTTCCGTGGTTCGCGGCCGGGCCGCCGAGGGGGACGACCGCGCGCTGGCAGGCGAACTCCACCGCCGGGTGCGGGGCGAGGTCCGCTTCGACGACGGCAGCCGGGCGCTCTACGCCACGGACGCCTCGAATTACCGCCAGACGCCGATCGGCGTGGTCGTCCCGCGCGACAGCGACGACGTGGAAGCAACCATCGAAATCTGCCGACGGTATGAGGCGCCGGTCCTAGGGCGCGGCGGCGGGACGAGCCTCGCCGGCCAGTGCTGCAATACGGCGGTCGTGCTCGACTTCTCGAAGTACATGAACCGCGTCCTGGAGATCGACGTTGAAAATCGCCGCGCCCGCGTCGAGCCGGGGCTAGTGCTGGATCACCTGCGGGACCGGACGAGGAAACATCATCTGACTTTCGGACCCGACCCGGCGACGCACTCGCACTGCACCTTCGGCGGGATGATCGGCAACAACTCCTGCGGCGTCCACTCGGTCATGGCCGGCAAGACCGTGGACAACGTGGAGGAGCTGGAAATCCTCACCTACGACGGGCTGCGGATGCGCGTCGGCGCCACCGACGACGAGGATCTGGAGCGGATCCTACGCGCCGCCGGCCGCCGCGGCCACATCTACGCGGAGCTGAAGCGGCTTCGCGACGATTACGCCGATCTCATCCGCGAGCGATTCCCCGACATTCCCCGCCGCGTCTCCGGGTACAACCTGGAGGATCTCCTGCCCGAGAAGGGCTTTCAGGTGGCGCGCGCTCTGGTGGGAACCGAGGGGACCTGCGCGACCGTGCTGGAGGCCACGGTCCGGCTCGTGCACGAACCCCCCTACCGCGCTCTGCTCGTGATCGGCTACGCCGACGCCTACACGGCGGCCGATCATGTGCTGGACGTGCTGGAGCACGGGCCGGTGGGGCTGGAGGCCTTTGACGATCGGCTGGTGAGCTACATCCATAAGAAGGACCTGCATCCGGAGCGGATTCAAATTCTGCCCGAGGGGAAAGGCTGGCTGATGGCCGAATTCGGCGGCGACACGCCGGAGGAGGCGGATCAGCGCGCCAAAGATGCGCAGTCCGCCTTGGAGCGGCGAGATCCCTCACTCACGTTCCGACTTTGCACGTCGGACGAGGAAGACCTTCAGGACAACGTCTGGGAGGCTCGCGAGTCGGGCCTGGGCGCCACGGCCTTTGTGCCCGGCGAGCCGGACACCTGGCCCGGCTGGGAAGACTCCGCCGTCCCGCCCGAGAAGCTGGGAGGATATCTGCGCGACCTGCGGCGCCTGATGGACAAGCACGACTACCGCTGCTCCTACTACGGGCACTTCGGACAGGGTTGTCTCCACACGCGAATCGATTTCGAGCTGCGCACCCGGCAAGGCGTCGACAAGTACCGCGCGTTCATGGAGGACGCGGCCGATCTGGTGATTCGCTACGGCGGTTCGCTCTCCGGGGAGCATGGCGACGGTCAGGCCCGCGGCGAATTGCTCGAAAAGGTGTACGGCCCGGATCTGATGGAAGCGTTTCGCCGCTTCAAGTCGATCTGGGATCCACAGTGGAAGATGAACCCCGGGAAGGTGATCGACGCGCAGCCGCTCGATAGAAACCTTCGGCTGGGCGCCGATTACCGTCCGCCCGACGTCAAAACGCATTTCTCCTTTCCCGAAGATAACGGGAGCTTCGCGCATGCCACGCTGCGCTGCGTGGGGGTGGGAAAATGCCGCCGCACGGAAGGGGGCGTGATGTGCCCCAGCTACATGGTCACGCATGAAGAGAAGCACACCACCCGCGGACGGGCCAGGTTGCTCTTCGAGATGATGCAAGGGGAGACAGTCACCGACGGCTGGCAGAGCGAGGAGGTGAAAGAGGCCCTCGATCTTTGCCTGGCGTGCAAAGGCTGCAAAGGCGACTGCCCGGTGAACGTCGATATGGCCACGTACAAGGCGGAGTTCCTTTCACACTACTACGAAGGACACTTTCGGCCGCGGTCGGCGTGGGCGATGGGGCTGATTTTCGTCTGGGCGCGGCTGGCCTCGTTGGCGCCGAACGTGACGAACTTCGTCTCCCGAGCGCCGGGCGTAAGCCGCGTGACGAAATGGATCGGCGGGGTGGCGCCTCGGCGCCGAATGCCGAAGTTCGCGCGGCGGACGTTTCTCGAATGGTTCCGCGAGCGGGCGCCGAGAAACATCGACGCACCGCAGGTGCTGCTCTGGCCCGACACGTTCAACAACTACTTTCATCCTGAAACCGCCCGGGCGGCGGTCGAGGTCCTGGAGACGGCGGGCTATCGCGTCGTCGTGCCGGAAGCGACGCTCTGCTGCGGACGGCCGCTGTACGACTACGGCCTGCTCGACATGGCCAAACGGAAGCTGTTGGAAATCCTGGACTCGCTCCGCCCGCACCTGGAGGCGGGGACGCCGGTCGTTGGGCTGGAGCCGAGTTGCGTCGCGGTGTTTCGCGACGAAATGACCTCGCTGCTTCCCCACAACGAAGACGCCCGGCGGCTCAAGGAGCAGACCTACCTGCTCAGTGAGTTCATCGCCAAGCACGGCGAGGATTTCCCGCTGCCGGAGTTGCGGCGGAAGGCGCTGGTCCATGCGCATTGCCATCACCATTCGCTCATGGGCATGGACGACGAGGTCGAGGTGCTCAAGCGGATGGGGATCGATTTCGAGCTGCTCGATTCCGGCTGCTGCGGCATGGCCGGCTCGTTCGGCTTCGAGGAAGAGAATTACGACGTCTCCATGGCGTGCGGCGAGCGCGTGCTTCTGCCGCGAGTGCGCGAGGCCGACCCGGAGACATTGATTATCGCCGACGGCTTCAGTTGCCAAGAGCAAATCGAGCAAGCCACAGGCCGACGGGGGCTGCACCTGGCGCACGTGCTGCAGATGGCGCTTCGCGAGGAGCGAGACGGCCGCCCCTCACAGCCGCTTCCCGAGCGGCGCCAGCTTCGCCGCGCCAGCGTGGACGATGGACGCCTCAAGGTTTCGGAAGCGGCGATTGTGTGCAGCGGCGCGCTGGCGCTCGGCGCCGCGGTCGCATGGCTGGCGAGACGATGCATCCGTTGAAACGACAATCCACACGCATACAAGGAACCCGCTCGATGAACGCCAAACTACTGAACGCTGATCGGGAACGGACTTACGCCGTCGTGTTCGACGAGGGAGAAGAAGTAACGGAAGGCCTGCGCCGTTTTGCGGAAGAGGAGGGGTGCAACGCGGCGCGGCTGACCGGCATCGGCGCCTTTCGCAGCGTCGTGCTGGCGTGGTTCAATCTCGACACGCAGGAGTATGAGGAGATTCCCATCGACGAACAGGTGGAAGTGCTCTCGCTGGTCGGCAATATCGCTGAACATGAGGAGAAGCCGAAGCTGCACGTCCACTTGGTGGTTGGAAAACGGGACGGAACCGCGCACGGGGGGCATCTCGTGCGCGGCGTCGTCCGTCCGACGCTCGAGGTGATGCTCATCGAGTCGCCGCGATACCTGCGGCGCCGGCACGATCCAAAGACGGGTCTGGCGTTGATCGACCCGGAAGACTCCTCCGCCGCTGGCTACGCAACGTATGCCCAGCGCAAATGAGAAAGGACCGCATCATGGCTAACTCCGCCTCTTCATCGGGCTCGGGCGACAAGCCGGTTGCCCGCCAAGGCGTAGGGCTGGGAATGGACATGGCCTTCAGCCCGCCCCCCGACCCCACCGGCTGGCGGCAATGCCCCGATTGCCAAATCTGGTGCAAAGACGAGAATCGCCCCTCCTGCCCGAACTGCGGGTACGTGTTCGGACAGGAAGACTCGTCGGTCCCCGTCCCCGCCTTGGACGAGGCGACGCTGCGAGCCGCACAAGAACTGATCGACACGGCCGGAGGGGTCGAGAATGCCCGCATCGCCCTTCGCCGCGCTGCTCAAGAACGTTCGTGAGCGGAGCCTCACTTCGCTTCGCTTTGCAAGCGAGCCGCGGCGCCGAAATCGAGGCGGCGCGCGGCCGGGCTTGCTGTGCGGCCGCGGCTCACCACAGCGGCTCGACCATTTGCTCGTCGAGAGTCTACCACTTTTCCACCAACGCCTGAAGTTTCGCCGGCGCCTCGGCAGCCAGATTCTGCGCCTCGTTGATGTCTTCGGCGAGGTGATATACTCCCACGTGTCGGCGGCTTGTCGGCCGCGGCCTTCTCTGACGGCCTTCCAACTTCCCTGACGCACCGCCGCCTTGCGGCCGACGCGCCAATACAGCATTTCATGCGGCGGGTCGGTCTGCTCGCCCGAGAGATACGGGAGCAGGTTCACGCCGTCGTACCTGTCTGCCGCGATGGGGATGCTTGCGGCGCCGAGGAACGTCGGGGCCAGATCAAGCGAAATGACGGGGCGTGCGTCGGCGCGTCCCGCCTGGATGCGATCTTTCCACTGGAGGATCAGCGGGATGCGGATGCCGCCTTCATAGAGTTGTCCTTTGCCGCCGCGGAGCGGCAGATTGCTGCTGGTCAGTTCTCGCGTGGGGCCGCCGTTGTCGCTGAGGAAGACGATCAGCGTGTTCTCCTCCAGGCCGTGCGCCCGCAGCGAAGCCAGGATCCGTCCGACGCTGTCGTCCAGATGCGAGAGCATCGCGGCGAAGATGCGGCGATGCACGTCTTCGACGTGCGCGAAGCGTCCCATGTACGCATCGGCCCCTTGCATGGGGCTGTGGACCGCGTTGTATGACACCGTCAGAAAGAACGGCTGGCTGCGATGGCGGGCGATGAACTGCTCCGCCTCGCGGGTCAGGGCGTCGGTGAGATGCTGCCGCTCATCGACCGGCTGGCTGTTGCGGAGGATCGGATTGTTGGCGTCGTAATCCGGCTCGCGATTTCCCATGTGCGTGGACCAGATGACGCGGCCGTCGGGCGAAGCCCAGCGTCCTTGCGAGCCGTCGGGAAGCGCCCTTCGCCGCAGCCACGTGGTCACCCCAGGCCACGGCGGCGGGACGAAGTAATGCCCTTCGTGCATGAAGCCGAAGAACTCGTCGAAGCCGCGCCGCTGCGGGTGAAACTTCGCCGTCCCTCCCAAATGCCATTTACCGAAAAGTGCCGTCACATACCCGGCGTCGCGGAGCGTGTCGCCGATGGTCCGCTCATCAACCGGCAGGCCGATCTGCGGATCTTCATTCTCGGCGCCGATTGGGTTGAACTCAAAGCCGAACCGCGTCTGGTATCGCCCGGTAAACAGTCCGGCCCGCGACGCCGCACAATACGGGGCGGTGACATATCCGTCGGAGAATCGCACCCCGCCCTCGGCCAAGGAGTCAATATGCGGAGTTGGAATCTCCTCGCCCCCATAGCAGCCGAGTTCCCCGTAGCCGAGGTCATCCGCGATGAGCAGCACGATGTTCGGCCGCTCGTCGGCAACAGCGGTGGTTTGGAGTAACGCGATGAGCGCGAACACGAAGAGAGCAGCCAGTCGAGGCATCATCGGTCCCTTGGGAGCAGAAAGCGGCGGCAAGTCGTGTCCAAGATCGCGAGTCGGCGGTCGCGAGGCGTTCTACGAACGTTCCGCGTCTGACATGAGTCCCATGTCGCGCATCAAGAATTGAATGTCTTCCCAGGTCTTGCGTTTCTCCTCGGGAGCGCGGAGGAGATAGGCGGGGTGGTACGTCACCAGCACCTTGACGCCGCGGTAGTCGAGGAATCGCCCACGCATCTTGCCGACTGAAAGCTTCGTCTGCAGCAGGTTCTGCGCGGCGACCGCGCCCAGGCAGACGATGTACTCGGGTCGGAGGATGTCGAGCTGCTGCTCGAAGAAGCCGCGGCAGTTCTCGACCTCGTCCGGCGCCGGATTGCGGTTGTTCGGCGGGCGGCACTTGAGCGTGTTGAGGATGTACACGTCGTCCCGCTTCAGCCCCATGCCGTTTTCGATAATCTTGGTGAGCAACTGCCCCGCGGCGCCGACGAACGGCTCTCCCTTCTTGTCCTCGTCGAATCCCGGCGCCTCTCCCATAAACACGACCCGCGGGTTCGGGTTGCCAACGCCGAACACCGTTTGTGTCCTCGATCCCGCCAGGGCCGCACACCGCGTGCAGGCGGCCACTTCCTGCTGCAAGACGCGCAGGGCGGCTACTCGATCCTCGCCCGCCGAAGGAGGAGCGGGCGCCGGAGCAACCTCTCGCTCGACCGGCGCGGACGCCGCGGCTTCGCCTGGCCGCGGCGCCGCGGCCGAAGCAGCCGCTTCCGGCAGCACGAGATGCGTGACGCCGGCGCGATGCAGGCTTTCCAAACGCTGCCGAACAACTTTGCGAAGGCGAAGCGACGCAGCCGCGCTGGAGGCGTCCATAAGAGGATTTCGCGAGCAAGGGAGCGAAGATTGAACTTCTGGTTGCCTACGCCGAAACCTCGACGCCTGAGGGACGGCCGGGCACTCGGCCGCCGAGGTTTCGGTGGGCGACCAGCTCGGCGCAGATGCTGACAGCGATTTCGGGAACGGTTTGCGAGCCGATGTCGATGCCCAGGGGGGCGTAAACCCGCGCGAGGGCTTCCGGCGAAACTCCCTCACCGAGCAGGTCGTCGAAGATCATCTTAATCTTGCGGCGGCTGCCGATCAGCCCCACGTAGCGGGCGTTCCGCTCCGCCAGGTGATACAGCGCCTCCTCATCATGGTTATGGCCGCGGGTGACAATCAGGCAGTAGGTGTCGGGGGTGATCTCCAGTTGCGGCAGCACCTTGTCGATCGGACCGCACAGGCGCCGCTCCGCTTTGGGAAATCGCTCGCGGCTGACGAACTCCTCGCGGTCATCGACCACCCAGACATCGAAGTCGAGATCGGCCGCCAGCGACCCGACGGCCTTCCCCACGTGTCCGCCGCCGACGATCACCAGCCGGCAGCGCGGCAGCGCGGGGAGGTACGCGACGCCCGCCTCGGCGTACGGCCGCGGCCGGTCCGAAAGGGGACGCAGGCGCTGGCGGACGATGGCGGCGGCGTGCGGCCCGGCGTGCAGGGTGGCGGCGAGTCGGCCTTCGGCGTCGAAGAGGAAACTGGCGGTAATCGGCAATCCCGGCTGCTTCACCTCGAAGACAATTGCCTCAGTCACGCCTTCGGCGTTGTCGAGGCGATGCGACAGCTCCTCGAAATAGGCGTTCCGTTCGCCTCGGCGGAGCGGCTCGATGAGGATCTGCATTCGGCCGCCGCAGATGAGTCCGTCGTCCCAGCCGTAGTCGCTGTCGAGCTGAAACTTTGCGACCTCCGCCGCCCCGCCGGCGAGCACCGCCAGCGCGCGGCGTTTGACTTCCGCCTCGACGCAGCCTCCGCCGAGCGTGCCGGCCTGCGAGCCATCGGCGAACACGAGCATCAAAGCCCCCGGCTTCTGCGGCGTGGAGCCGCGCGTCTCCACCAGCCGGCAGTACGCCACCTCCCGCCCCTCGGCCAGGGCTCCTCTCAGTTGTCTCAAGAGATCACGCATGCCAAATCCACTAGAGAAACGTCCTTTACCACGCGCCCACGCTTGCGGCCAGCGCGCCGGAACCCTCACACCGGCGCCAAGATCTCCAGTCCCACACTCTTCACCAAATCCTTCACCCGCTCGCGATACTCCGCCATGTGCGGCGCCTTCAGATGCGCTTCCAGCGCCGGCACGCTCTCCCACTTCTCGACGATCACCGCCACGTTCTCCCCCACCGGCCCTTGAGCGGCGATGTTGGTGGCCGCATCGACGGTGGGGCCGTACTCGATGCATCCCTGTTCCGCCTGCACCGCCGGCACGATCTTGCGGAACTCCGCCAGGAACTCCTCCCGCCGTCCCTCGGCGACTTCGATCGTCGCGATCACAATCACCATCAGCATCTCTCCTAACAGCGCATTTGCGGTGTAACGTCACGCTTGCGGGCAGCGCGTCCCACACCCCGAGTATACAAGAAACGCCCCCCTCATCCCGTACCCAGGTGGGCGGGCTTGGTGCGGCGGCGGGCGACGCCGGCGTCGACGGCGGAGGTGGAGACGGCCAAGGCGACCGCATCCGCCACGCGGCGGTCGAAGACGCTGGGGATCACGTAGTCGGGACTCAGCTCCGTCTCGGTGATCACGGCGGCGATCGCTTTCGCGGCGGCCACCTTCATTTCCTCGGTGATGCGGCTGGCCCGCACCTCCAGCACGCCCTTGAACAGCCCGGGGAAGCAGAGGACGTTGTTGATCTGGTTCGGATAATCGGACCGGCCGGTGGCGATCACCTTGCAGTGCGGCGCCGCCAATTCCGGCGAGATCTCCGGATCGGGATTCGCCAGCGCAAAGACGATGGCGTCCTTGGCCATGCGCTTGACGTCGTCCTCGCTCAGCACGTCGGCCGCCGAGACGCCGATGAACACGTCAGCCCCGCGGATCACGTCGGAAAGGCTTCCCGTCTCCTGCTCCGGGTTGGTGTTTTCCGCGACCCAGCGTTTGAGCGGATGCCGGTCGTCGCTGTCGTCGGGCGAGATGGCGCCCTCGCGGTCGCAGACGACGATCCGCCCCGCGCCCATCGAGAGCAGCAGCTTGCAGATGGCGGTCCCGGCCGCCCCGGCGCCGTTGATGATGATCTTCACCTCCCCCAGGTTCTTGCCGACCACCTTAAGCGAGTTCTCCAGCGCCGCCAGCGCGACCACCGCCGTGCCGTGCTGGTCGTCGTGAAACACCGGGATATCGACCTGGGGAATCAGCCGCTCCTCAATCTCCACGCATCGCGGAGCGGAGATGTCCTCCAGGTTGATGCCGCCGAACGTGGGCGCCAGGCGAATGCACGTCTCGATAATCTCGTCCACGTCCTGCGTGTCGAGGCAGATGGGGAAGGCGTCCACGCCGCCGAACTCCTTGAACAAGAGCGCTTTCCCCTCCATCACGGGAAGCGCCGCTCGCGGGCCGATGTTCCCCAGCCCCAGCACGGCTGAGCCGTCGGTGATCACCGCCACCATGTTGCGGCGAATGGTCAAGGCGAACGACGCATCCGGCTCCGCGTGGATCGCCCGGCAGACGCGGGCCACGCCGGGGGTGTAGGCCATTGAGAGATCGTCGCGGGTCTTCACCGGCACCTTGCCGGTCACCTCGATCTTGCCTCCCAGGTGCAGGAGGAAGGTGCGGTCGGAGACCGAGATCACCTCGACGTGGGGCATCTCCCGCACGCGAGAGACGATCTGCTCGCCGTGGTGCTCGTTGCGGGCGTTGACGGTGATGTCGCGGGTGATGGTGTCCTTCCGCACGTCAACGATGTCCACCGCGCCGATGAACCCGTCGGCGTCTCCGATCACCGACGTGATGCGTCCCAACTGCCCCGCCCTATCGGGGTAACGCAACCGCATGGTGACGCTGTAGGAAGGACTCTGCACGCCCATGGCCGACCTCCTTGATGTTGGGAAAACGCTATACAAGCATCG
>JAHWKS010000752.1 GCA_019347795.1 Planctomycetota bacterium
ATATGGACCTAAGAATTGCAGCGACCACGCTTGAGTTCGGCGGGATTCTGGTCACGCGCAACGTCAGGGATTTCCAAGCCGTTCCCGGTATGACCATCGAAGACTGGTCGCGATGATTGAAAAAAGTTCTTCGAATGGGACTCCCGGCGCCACCGGAAAACGGAGCAGTGGAAGCCGCAAACTCTTGTGCGGCCAGAGGTTACAACTAATGCCGCTGCAGTTCTCTAGGAGTTGGCGCGCCATCTGCACTACCGCGATGCCGCCTCACGCTTCTCAACACCATTTGGCAAAGGAGTGCATCATGTTGGTTCTTACACGGAAGCCTCAAGAGCAGATTCGCATCGGCAATGGCGTCACGATTACTATTCTGCGGGTTAAGGGGAATTCGGTTCGCATCGGCATCGAGGCCCCGCCGGAGGTGCGGGTGGTGCGAGGGGAGTTGCCGGCGTTTGACGCCGCGACAGCGGGGGAGACTTCAATCGAGTCCCCCGCCGCGGAGGAATCGTCCGGCGACGAAGCCGGAGAGGCGCCGCTGATTCCGCCTCGTCGCCGTCCCGCCGCGGTGAAGCCGAGCGTTGCACTCTCCGGCGCCTGGTAGCGGCCGCTCCCCAGGTGGGGGCGGCGGGGATATAATGGGGCGAAAACGTTCTTGCTCCCTTCCCCGCCCGTCTTACCCATCTCCGTTGCGAATGTCCTCCGAGCATCCTCGGACCATGTGCCAGAAAATCTGGGATGAGCACGTGGTCCATGCCGAACCCGGCAAGCAAATCGTTCTCTACATCGACCTGCACCTGGTCCACGAAGTGACTAGCCCCCAGGCATTTGAGGGGCTGCGGCTGGCTGGGCGTGCGGTTCGCCGGCCCGAGCGCACCGTCGCCACGCCCGATCACAACGTCCCCACCACGAATCGTGCGCTGCCGATCGCGGACCCCGTTTCCCGCCAGCAGGTCGATAAGCTTCGCCAGAACTGCCAGGAGTTCGGGGTCCGGCTGTACGACCTGAACGATCCTGGGCAGGGCATCGTACACGTCATCGGCCCGGAGTTGGGCCTGACGCAGCCGGGAATGACGATCGTCTGCGGCGACAGCCACACCGCCACGCACGGCGCCTTTGGAGCATTGGCGTTCGGGATCGGCACCAGCGAAGTCGAGCACGTGCTGGCGACGCAGACGCTCCTGCAATATCCGCCCAAGACGTTCGAATTGCGCGTCGAGGGTCCGCTCCCCCGCGGCGTGACCGCCAAGGACCTGGTGCTCTATCTGATCGGCCAGATCGGCGCCGACGGCGGCACGGGCTACGTGCTGGAGTACACCGGCGAGGCGATCCGCGGGCTAAGCATGGAAGAGCGGATGACGGTGTGCAACATGTCGATCGAGGCCGGCGCCCGGGCCGGGATGATCGCCCCCGACGCCAAAACGTTTGACTACGTCCGCGGCCGCGAGTTCGCCCCGAAAGGCGCGGCGTTCGACGCGGCGGTCGCCCGCTGGGAAAAGCTGCCGACCGACGCGGCGGCGAAGTACGATCGTTCTCAAATTTACCAGGCGGCGGACATCGCCCCGCAAGTCACCTGGGGCACGAATCCAGGGCAGGTGGCGTCGATCAACGATCGCGTGCCCGAACCCGGCAAGTTCCGCGATGAGACCGATCGCAAGGCGGCCGAAGCGGCGCTGAAGTACATGGCGCTTAAGCCCGGGACGCCGCTGTCCGAGACGCCGCTTGATCGGGTGTTCATCGGCTCCTGCACCAACGCCCGCATTGAAGACCTCCGGGCCGCGGCGGCGGTAGTTCGCGGCTACCACGTGAACGGCCAAGTCAATGCCATGGTCGTCCCCGGCAGCGGCAAGGTGAAATTGCAGGCGGAGGCGGAGGGGCTGGACCGCATCTTCAAAGAAGCCGGCTTCGATTGGCGCGAAGCGGGCTGCAGCATGTGCCTGGGGATGAACCCTGACCAGCTCGCCCCCGGCGAACGCTGTGCCTCGACCAGTAACCGCAACTTCGAAGGCCGGCAAGGCAAAGGAGGCCGCACGCACCTGGTTTCCCCCGCCATGGCCGCCGCCGCCGCGGTGGCGGGCCATTTTGTGGACATTCGGGAGTGGGAGTATAAGTAGAATATTTTACGTCAGTCCATGGTACGATCCAACCGGCAACAGTTATGACGCTCGATAAATACCAAGCAGCGTTGGCAGCCACTCAGGATCAGTGGACCATTGATGAAAGCTCAACGATGATTGAGCGAGCTTCACCAATATCTGACCCGTTCTCGGAATACGTCCGGCTACTGCTTCAACTGCATTGTCTTATGAGTGCGGGAGAAGGAGATACCGACGAGACTGAGGAGATTCGAGATCAGATGGATTACCCATGGCCTTACTTGAACACAGAGCAACTGGATTTGGTGAGGGGTCTATCCGCTGATTTGTACACGATTGGCGTTGATCGAGATAAAACGCAGGCGGAGTCTCCTGAAGAACTTTGGAAGAATTGGAAACAAGTCACTCGCGCTGTCGAACGACACGACTGGCAGACGGCTTTAACGATGCTTCGAGTATGTGAACCCTACCTGCCGCCTCCCAGCGTGGCTGCCATCCGAGCGGCATGTTGGGCCGCGCTCGAGCAGTTCCACGTGGCGATTGAGTTTCTCAAGGAAGTAGCGAGATTGCAGCCGCTGTCCGCAGATGATGAAACGTTGCTGCTGAACTGTCTTAATCGGGCCGGCCATCTGCAAGAGGCAGAATCACGAGTGGCGAACATTCGCCACGAGGAAACAAATCCTGCACTGCTTTTGGCGGGTGCGAAGGTTCTCTCGCTGCGGGCCACCCAACTCGATCCCGCGTCGGCCAATCGGCTCAGGCGATCCGCGATCGACATGGCCGAACGCGCATTGACGCTTGCCGCCGAGGCGTCGCCCGAGCAGGGCTGCACAGTGGATCGCGTTGCCGCTTCTCTTCATCTGGCGTCGAATTACGAGGCCTTGGGAGAATCGCAACAAGCCCGTCAAGCATGCGGCGAAGCGTTGCGGCTCGAACCCGGCAACCTCGACGCGCTCGTGCTGGACGCATGGCTTCGCCATGAGACCGACCCGGAACTTGCCCAGGAGGAATTCCGCAAAGGTTTCCTCTATCGTCTCCCGCACGATACGCCTTTTCCGATACCACCGGTTTTGTTTGCGTCGCCCGAATGACACATAATTCGCGGGCTTTCTTCGGCGGTTTCCCATTCCCTTCGAGATCATGCAATCCTTCACCAAGCACACCGGCGTTGTGGCGGCGATGGATCGGGCCAATGTGGATACCGATCAGATCATCCCCAAGCAGTTCTTGAAGCGCATCGAGCGGAACGGATTTGAGAAGTTTCTGTTCTACGACTGGCGGTACGACGAAACCGGCGGCGACAATCCGGAGTGCGAATTGAACCGGCCGGAGGCCCGCGGCGCTTCGATTCTCTTGGCGCGGCGGAACTTCGGCAGCGGCTCCAGCCGGGAGCACGCCGTCTGGGCGTTGGAGAACTACGGCTTCCGCTCGGTAATTGCGCCCAGCTTCGCCGATATCTTCTACAACAACTCGTTTAAGAACGGCCTATTGCCGG
>JAHWKS010000753.1 GCA_019347795.1 Planctomycetota bacterium
CCGCCGACGCAGGCGATTCCAACGGGCTGCTCGATATTTCCCGCGATGGGCGCCTGCTGGCCTGCGCCAACCGCGACAGCGGGACCGTCACGATCGTTGATCTCCGCACGCACGCGCCGACCGCCGAGATCGCCGTTGGCCGGCATCCCGAGGGAGTGACGTTTCTCGGCGACAGCCATCGCCTGGCCGTCGCCGTTTACGGCGACGACGCCGTGGCAATCCTCGACGCCGACGCCCCGCGCGTCGTGAAGCGAGTCGAGGTCTTCGATGAACCCTATGGCGTGGTGAGCGATCAGGCCGGGCGGCGGATCTTCGTGACGCTCGATTATCCCGGTCAGGTCCTCCAGATCGACCCGGAGGCGGGTGAAGTGACGCGCACGTTCGACGTCGGTCCCTTCGCTCGCGGACTGGGAATCACGCTGCAGGAAGGTAAGCTGCTGGCGACGCTGTATTACGCCGGCTCAGTCCGGGCCATCGATCTGGACGACGGCCGCGCGACGGAAGAATGGCCGGGCGTGAGCAACGACAATCTGGCGCGGCAATTGGTGGTCCACCCGCACCGCGACAAGGCCTACGTCCCCCACATTCGTTCGCGGGTGACGGCGGTTCACGGCGAGGGCTCCATCTTCCCGTACGTCTCGGTAATCGACACCGGGAGCGATAAGCGCCGCCGCGTTCCCATGGACGCGTTTCAGGGGAACCTGGTGACCTCCAATCCCTGGGACGCAGCGATCTCTCGCGACGGGCGGCAGTTCTACGTCGTCTTCGCCGGGACCGACGACATGTTCGCTTGCGACGTCGTGGACGACGACTATCGCGAGCTGACCCCGCGGCGGCGAATCGAGGTCGGACGCAACCCGCGGGCGGTGCGCGTCGCCCCCAGTGGCCAGCGGGTCTACGTCTACAACGCTCTCGATTTCAACGTGACCGCCTACGACGCCGAGACCCTGAAGCTCGTCGCGACGATCCCCGTCACCGACAATCCGCTAGGCGAAGAGAAGCTCCGGGGCAAGGTGCTTTTCTATTCCGCGAAACAGCCGATGGTCGGCAGGCGATGGATCAGTTGCGCAAGCTGCCATCCCGACGGCGACTCCGACGGCCGCACGTGGCACAACCCCGATGGTTTGCGAAACACGCAGTCGCTGGCCGGCCTGGCGTGGACGCACCCGATCCATTGGTCGGCCGATCGCGATGAGGTGCAGGATTTTGAGCACACCATCCGCGGACCGCTGATGCAGGGACGCGGGCTCATCTCCGGCGCCGTGCAAAGCGAACTGGGGCCGCCCAATCGCGGACGCTCGGCCGATCTGGACGCCTTGGCGGCCTACGCCAACTCGCACCCCTTCCCCCTCAGCCCGCACGCCAAGAACGGTTTGAGCGAAGCCGCCCAGCGCGGCCGGGAGCTGTTCTTCTCCGAAGAGACGCGGTGCGCGGCATGTCACTCCGGGCCGTTCTATACCGACTCCACCAGCGAAAAGCCCATCATGCACGACGTGGGAACCGGTGGCGGCGCCGACGAAAAGCTCGGCCCCGCCTACGATACGCCGACGTTGTTGGGGATTTATCGGACAGCGCCTTATCTACACCACGGCAAGGCGGCCACCCTGCGCGACGTGCTAACCGTCTTGAACCCTGAGGATCGCCACGGGAAAACGTCGCATCTCTCGGACCGGCAGCTCGACGACCTGGTTGAATTCCTCAATGCCTTGCCGCACGAAGACCCCGTGCCGGCGCCCGAGCGAAAAAGCTTGACGAAGATCGAACCGTGAGCCACAGCAGAGAGCCGTAAATGAAGTCGATAAACGACGCGGCGAAGCACCTTGGTCGATGGATGACTGCGGCCGTTTCGGCGGCCGCTCTCCTGACCGGCTGCGGCAGGGAAGCCGCGGAAAATTCGGCGCCGGCCCCCGCTGTCGAGTCCGCCGCGCCGGCCGCGAGCGTGCCGATTCGCCTTGCCAGTTGGGAAGAAACCGAGGAGCTCGTCGCTGATCAGGGAAAGGTTGTCGTGCTCGACGTCTGGTCCACGTGGTGTACGCCCTGCATCCGCGAGTTTCCCGGCCTGGTGACCCTTCACGAGAAATACGGCGATGAGCGCGTGGCGTGCATGTCGCTCAACTGCAACTACGTGGGCGCCGCAGATGAGTCGCCGGAAGACGCGCGCGAGGAAATCGAGGCGTTTCTCCAGCAGAAGGGCGCAACGTTCGAGAACATCATCTCCACAACCCCCGCCGACGAACTTTTTAACCTGCTCGGCGTCGCCGCCGTGCCCGTGGTGCGCGTGTACGATCGGCAAGGCAACCTGCGAAAGCAGTTCGTCAACGACGAGGGCGAGTACGGCGAAGAGGGCTTCACGTACGAGCAGCACATCGCCCCCTTGGTGGACGAACTACTGAACGAGTAACGCGCGTGCCGCTGCTGGCTTGCCCAGCGGTGCTCCTAGCCAACAGTTTCCGATAAAGTCCCCGTCCAAGACTCGGTGGAAGCCGGCGCGTCAGCAAGGGAACACCTTCAGCCGCGAAGCGGCCCAACTCGACAGCCCAGGGCGCAAGTTTTGAAGTTGCGCACGAGTCGTTTTCTCCGGAAAATGGAAGCCCGACGCGTCAGCGAGGGGAAGCGAGCGTGGAACGTTGGTCATCTCCCTCGCTTACGCTTCGGGCTACTCTGAGCTAGACCAAGGGAAAGAAGTAGGCCCCCGCGAGCGTGGCGGCCAGGCCGGTCAGGCCCATCACGATGCTCATCGGCGTGACGGACTTCAATCCTTCCGCCTCGGTCAGGCCGCTCATCTTGCAGATCACCCAGAAGCCGCTGTCGTTCATCCAGGCGATCGGCTTGGAGCCGCAGCCAATGGCCGCCGCCAGGTAAACGGGGTGAAAGCCAAGTTGGCCCGAGGCGGCCAGCGGCGCCAGAATCCCGACCGAGGTGATCATCGCGACCGTGGCCGAGCCTTGGGCAGTGCGGATGGCGGCCGTGATAAAGAAGCCCAGCAGGATGTAAACCGCCTGCGAGTTCGACTCCGGCCGGCCGATCAACTCCGCCACGCCGGTCTGCTGGAGGGCGCCGCCGAACGCGCCCCCGGCGGCGGTGATCAGGATGATGACGCCCGCGCTCGCCAAGGCGCCTTGCATCCCGGCTGCAAACTTCTCGCGCGACGGGCGAATCTTCCATACGAGCATGAGAATGCCGATCGCCGCCGCCGCCACCAAGGCGATATTCTTGTCCCCCAGCGTCCCCGCGAGCGAGCGCAGCTCATCCGAGATCACCACCTGCGATCGGCCGCCGACGTTCTCACTCGCGATAAACGCCGTGGTGTCAGAGACGGCAACGGCGCCGGCGTCGATCAGCGTGTCGAGCACGGTTTCGCCCGCGATCAACAGCACCGGCAGCACGATCGGCGCCAGCGACAGCCACAGCGGCGGGAGGCTGGCGTCGGTTCGCTCCGAAAGCGTCTTCAGCTCCTCCAGCGACATGTCGGGCGAGTCCCGCAGCGGCAAGTCCCACCGGCGATTCAGCAGCGTTGCAAAGATGTAGCCGGAGGTGCTCGAGCACAGTCCGATCGCACAGCCCACGAGAATCATCAGC
>JAHWKS010000754.1 GCA_019347795.1 Planctomycetota bacterium
CGTGATGTTCATCCTCGCCGAGTACGGCGAGACATACGCCCGCCTGGCGTTTCACAACGGGCCGGGAGGCTCGCTGAAGATCCCAGTCGAGGTGGAATTCGCTCCGCCGTTTGCCGCCAGCGATCACAAGGCCTGGGAAGAAGAGTACCGGACGAACGTGGTGCGCGAGGAGCCGCTCCGGTCGCCTCTCATCGAACCGGGCCGATTCCTGGCCGCCGATGAGGCGCGCGAATACGACGAGGATCTCGCCTGGGACTCCTGGTGGGATGCGGAGGAGCGGTTCTGGCAGGAGGGCTTTGGCAGGGAGGAGGCGATGTTCTATGAATAGCTCGCCTCCGGAAGACCGCTTTGTCCGGCAGCGCGAAATCGTCCCGGCAGAGAAACTCGCCGCCGTCCACGCGACGGTGATTGGTGTAGGAGCGATCGGTCGGCAGGTGGCGATCCAGCTGGCCGCCATCGGAGCCGCACGGCTCCAGCTCATCGACTTCGATTCGGTCGATGCGAGCAATATCACCACGCAAGGCTATTTGGCCGAGGAAGTCGGCCGGTCCAAGGTGGAGGCCCTGGCGGGGGCGATTCACCAGATCGATCCCGCTATCAACGTCGAGGCGGTTTGCGACCGCTACCGGCCGAAGCTCTCCGTGGGCGAGGCCGTGTTTTGCTGCGTGGATTCCATTACGACCCGCAGCGCTATCTGGCGCTCAGTCAGCCCGCACTGCGTCTTTTGGGCGGACGGCCGGATGCTCGGTGAAGTGCTGCGAGTGCTGGCGGCCGCCGATCGCGCTGATCGCGAGCACTACAGCCAGACGCTTTTCGCGCAGCACGACGCCGAGCGCGGCGGCTGCACGTCCCGCAGCACGATCTACGCCGCGGGAATTGCGGCCGGGCTCATGGTCCACCAGTTCACCCGTTGGCTGCGTGGACTTCCCATCGAGCGCGACGTGACGCTCAACCTCCTGGCCGGCGAGTGGAGCGTCGCGTAGGGCGGCGCTCGCTTCTCTCGATTCTCCGAACTTTGGGAGCATTCTCGATGATCTCGTTTTCTCGTTTGGCGGCCCGCCAGGCACGGGGCGTGTTTCGCCGGGCCCTGGGCCTTTCGACCCGGGGCCCGGGACCGCCCGTGACTCTGGCCGCCGAAGACGGGCGGCTCGTCCTGCGGGCCGTGAATTCCACTGCTGCCGTTCAGTTATGCCTGGATCAAGAGGCGTCGCTTGAATCGCCGGTGACGGTCCCGTTTGAGCTGCTCTCCGACTGCGAGGGCGGGCGAAGCGACGACGTCGCTCTGGAAGTAACCGACGACGGACGGCTAAAGGCCTCCTGGAGCGACAAAGGCGTGCCGCAGATGTGTCTGTATGAGCCGCCCGCGGCCCCCGAAGCGGCGTTTCCGGCCATTCCCAAGCGCCTCGCCGAGAACGGGTCGGAACTGCTGATCGCCATACGAGAAGCGATGGCCACCACCGATCCGGAATCGGTGCGGTTTGCCCTCGGCTGCATTCAGTTCCGCGGCGGCAAGGGAGAGATCGCCGCCACAGACAGCCGCGAGCTGCTGATCCTGGGAGGTTTCAAGTTCCCGTGGAAGAAGGATTTGCTCGTTCGCAGCAATCCGGTCTTTGGCAGCGCAGCGTTGCTTGCCGGCGAGCCGGTGCAGGTGGGCCGGACAGGCGACTGGCTCATGGTGGAGACGGGTCCTTGGCGGGTGTTTCTGGTTACTGAGAAAGGCGGCCGCTTTCCCGAGGTTGACCACCACGTCCAGTCTCCCGCCGCGGCCAAGGCCGTCGTGCGCTTCTCCGAAGCGGACGCCGCGTTCCTAGCCGAGTCGCTCCCGCGGCTTCCCGGCCGCGATGAGCCGTTCCAGCCGGCCACGCTCGATGTAAATGGCGAGGTGTGCGTGCGGGCGGCCGGCGAAGGCCAGCCGCCGACCGAGTTGCTCCTCACCGGGGCGACGCACACCGGCAAGGCGATGCGGCTGAACACCAACCGCGCGTATCTTGCCCGAGCCCTAAGCCTCGGCTTTCGGGAGATCTACCTGTTCGGCCCAGGGTCGCCGATCCTCTGCCAGGACGAGCGACGGTCCTATGTCTGGGCCGTGCTGGAAAGCGAGGGCGCGATCGACCCCAACAAGGAGGCCGTCCGCATCGCCTCCCCTGCAGCCGGCGAAGCGCCGGCGGAAGCGTCACCCATAAACCACAAGCCACGCAAAGAGGAGCCGAAATCCAACATGCCGCGAAACACCAATGGCCGAGCAAAGCCGCCGAATGCCGAGTCGGCGAAAGCCGAAACGGCGCCCGACCAGAACGGCGCGAGCGAAACCGTCAGCGTCGATGCGCTGATCGAACAGGCGGAGGGAATGAAAAACTCACTCCGCACTGCCAGCGCGCAAGTAAGCGAGCTGATCGCCGGGCTCAAACGTCACCGGAAGAACTCTCGTACGCTGCAGACGGCGCTCTCCTCCATCCGGCAATCGCTGGAGGTATAGATCGCCCAAGGCGTCTGGCCGATACCCTTACAGATCGCCGCCAAACAGTTCCCGAAACGGCCCAATAAACCGCTGTTCCGCCGACCAGTCCGTGATGGCGAAGATGACCTGGGCAAATGCGCCATGAAATTCGCCCATCAGCGCCGCGCGGAACAACTCGGCGATCTCGCGAGTATCGTTGCCAAAGACGCCGCAGCCCCAGGCCCCAAGCACAAGAGCCTCGTGCTCGTGCGCCGCCGCGACAGAGAGCACCTTCGCGATTCGCCTCTTCATCGCTTTGCGGATCTCGCTGCGACGCGAAGGATTGCGCTCCAGCACGACCTTGGCGTTGACCGCGGGCGAGGTGAGGAAGGAGCACAGAGAGGGCGAGGCGAGAAGCTCCCCGTCATCGTCGCGGAACACCGGCACCTCAGGCGAGTAGATGACGTAGTCGGAATACATCGGGTCCCGGCTGGCCCGATGGAACTCGTACATCGGGTTGCCGTTCAGGCAGGCGTAGAGCGCCGACGAACGGGCCAGCGATTCCTCCTGGGCGCGAGCGCCGCTCAGGAAACCGCCGCCGGGATGCTTGGCGGACGCAAAGTTGAGCGCCGCCGGGCGATAGCCGAAGTCCACAAGCCGCTGGGCCGCCGCGAGCGTCGTTTCATTGGCGACTTCAATCGACGTGGCGTGACTGCGGGTTCGCCGATGTGGCGGATTGCAGCCGGGCGGGTATGAACGGACGCCGGCTACGGCGTTCTGCACGGGCTCGCTGATCTCGACCACGTCGCCGTCTTCGGTCGCATAGCGGCCCGCCTCCAGAAAGTCGAGCGTCTGGCGGCCAAGCGCCGCGGCTTGTTTGCGGCTCATCGACATCGTTCTTTTGCCGCTGGTTGAAGCCGGCGGCGCTCACTCAGATTGTGCTGCGTCATCATACCAATCCGGGACAGTTAGACAGGGGAGATGGTTCATGCCCTTAACACTCAATGTCGGCCTGTCGAAGAAGGTCGGGGAGTCGAACTACGGAAGCCGCGGGGCTTCGGTGAATCTGGAGATTGAAGTGGAGGCGGCGCTGGTGAACCGGCCCGCCGTGCTCCTCCTCGACGAGCCGCTCGGAGCGCTG
>JAHWKS010000755.1 GCA_019347795.1 Planctomycetota bacterium
AGGGGCTCGAACCCTCACCCGCCTGGGTAAGAACCAGGGATGCTGCCGCTAACACTTCAATCCCGTTCGTTGTTCCAAAGTCGGCGCGGTGGGGCTCGAACCCACGACCTGCGTCTTATAAGGACGCCGCTCTCACCGCTGAGCTACGCCAGCAGTCAGTGAGGCCGGTAGGATTCGAACCCACACCCACCTGGTTAAAAGCCAGGGATGCTGCCGTTACACCACGACCCCAATCTCGGTCGGGCGTATCCGTTTCATCCACCGCACGAAACTCATTACTCGCGTCACACTTCTACTTCCGCATTCCGAACTCCGCATTCATCACCAGTGGTAGCCCTGGGAATCGAACTCAGCGCGGCCCGGTTATCAGCCGGACCTGGGCGACCAGCCCTCGACTACCGTCCACAAAGTCGGGCGCCTCGGGGTCGAACCGAGATCCTCCTGCTCCCGAAGCAGGCGTGCTGCCGACTGCACCTCCGCCCGATAAATTTCGATGTAATCGCAGGTGGGCCGGGAGGCGCTCGAATCCTCGTCTGCGGTTCTTCAGACCGCCGCTAGACCGTCTCAGCTACCAGCCCAAGTTGTGTTTCAGCCATGAAAAAAGGCCCGATGCCGCTCGCGACACCGGGCCTTTGTGAAGGCGCCAAAGTTGATGTCACAAGCGTAACGGCTGTACGGGGAGCATATTCGCCGGTTGAATGGCGAAGCCGCCGCATTGGCCTTCAAAAAATCGGGGTGGGTTCTGCCAAATCATGTCAGGAAACCGCCATTGCGCTTGTCGTTGCTCTGGAAGGATAGACGAAACATCGGCACGAAGGTTCGCAGAAAATCTCGCCCGATGGTCATCCGGTTTTCGCCATTCTTCCGGACATAGAACTGATGCGCGCGACGCGGCGATTATTTCGTCGGCGCCGGGAAAAAATTGCCGGCCGCGGCGCCGCGGCTTAGTAGCTGGTGCGCGAGCCGAAGCCGCGCATGCAGAAGACGCCGATCGCGACCAGCACGCCGAAGACGATCAGCCAATGATCCACGTCCATCCGCATGATGACCCGCATCACTTCCCGCTGAGCCTGATGGAAGTAATCGCCCATAGAATTCGGCCCCCGCAAAAGGATCGACGACATACAACTCTAGGTCATGCTGGGGCTGTCGCTTCCGACCCGTCCGCGGGCCCTCTCCCGGTGGTCGCGGCGCCTTTATTCTTGAATCCTGCCGCGTGGGCGAGCCAGCGATGCCGTGCCCGCCGGAGGCCGAGATATCCACTTTTCCTTCATTTAGCAAGCTATTTCCACAATGGTACTTACGACGAATAGAACTTCGCGGGAAAATGGCCGCTCCGCCTCGTCACTGGCCCCACGTTCGGATATAATTCAGGTGCCAGTTTGCCGTTCTAATCGGTTCTTTCTTCTCGCATCGCCTGTGCCCGCCAACGGCGTATTTTCGATCCCCTTGCACGTGTCATCTGAGGCCGCGCGCAACGGCGCCGCGGGCGGGCCGCTGGATGAGTTCATCGGCGGCCCCGAAGCCGCATTGGTTCCCGTCGCGGCCGACGCCGTGCTGGCGAAGAAAGCTCGATACAACCCGATCGTCCTGTGCGGTCCCACCGGCGCCGGCAAATCGCACCTGGCACAGGGGCTTGCAAAACGCTGGCGGGAGAGCCGCTCGGGAGAGAAGGCGATCGTCCTCGCCGCGGTCGACTTCGCCCGCAGTTTCGCCAACGCTGTCGAGACCGACACGGTCCCCGATCATCGCGCCCGCTTCGTGCAGGCCGGCTTGTTCGTCCTCGACGGGCTGGAGGAGTTGGCGAAGAAGCCGGCCGCGCAGCAGGAGCTGATCCACACCCTGGACGAAGCGATCGAAGCAGACACGCGAGTCCTCGTGACTTCGCGAGAGCCGCTCGGGCCGGTAAGCGTCTTTCTACCCGGTCTGGCGAGTCGCCTCTCCGGCGGGTTCGTGGTTCCGATGGCGCTCCCCGGACCGGAAGCGCGGCTGGCGATCCTGCACAAGATGCTGCAGCGGCAGCCGGCGGCGATCTCGCACGAAGCGGTCGAGCTGTTGGCCGCCGAACTCCCCGGAACCGCCGACGAGCTGCGGCATGCGGTCTTGCAATTGTGCGAAGCGGAGAAGACGGCGCCTGTCGAAGAAGCCGATGTCCGCGATTACCTCACGCAGCGCATCGAACAGCGTCGTCCGACAATGAGCAAGATCTCCAGCCAGGTTGCCCGCCGCTTCCGGCTGAAGATCTCGGATCTGCACGGCAAGACCCGCCGCCGCGAGGTGGTGCAGGCCCGCGGCGTAGCGATGCTGCTGGCCCGCCAGTTGACCGGCGCCAGCTACGAGACCGTCGGCCGGCACTTCGGCGGCCGCGACCACTCGACGGTGATGCACGCCTGCCGCCGCACGACGGAACTGTTAGACTCAGACCCGGCGCTGCAGCGCACCGTGGAGGAGCTCGCCGAATCGTGGAATGAATAGTTGGAGTCCACGCTTTAGCGTTCGTTGAACCGCGTGCCCAACGGGCCGCGCTTCGCAGCGGCTATGGATTCGCCTCGCGCGGCCCGTTGGGCACGCGGTTCAACGATGTGGAAAGGATGTCGAAGCGATGTCGGACTTCGTCGCTCAATTGGCGTTGAACGACGGAGTTCAACTCGGCGGCCCTCAATCATCGACGCACGCCGACCTAGGGCGACACGGACGCGACACAATGACGACACCTTCTCCACTACGAACAGCCTCCGGTCGGCGGCCGCTAACTCCCGCTCTCGTCAGTGCTTGCCGCTTATGCGGTCCCGCTGATCGACAGTCCGCCGCGACGCATTCCTAATACTGCTTTCTTTTCCAAAACTAAAAGAGTAAGGCCCATGAAGATCACGTTTGATCGCGAGCAATTCGCCGCCGCCTTCGCCACCGTCGCGGCCGTCGCCCCGCGGAACACGCCCAAGCCGATCCTCGCCAACGTCAAGCTCGAGGTGAACGACGAAGGCGCCGTGCTGATGGGGACCGACCTGGAGGTCGGCATCCGCATGAATGTCCAGGGGATCGAAGCCGAGCGGCCCGGCGCCGCGGTGCTGCCGGTGGGCCGCTTCGGCTCCATCCTCCGGGAAACCAGCGACGAACGTCTCACGCTTGAAGCCGACAATCAAGGCGCCGTGGTCCGCGGGGCCCGGGCGGAGTTCCAACTCCCTGGCGCCGACCCGGCCGAATTCCCCGCCGTCGCCGCGTTCGCCGAAGAGAAATACCACGAGGTCCCCGCGCGGCTCTTGCGGGAGGTGATCCGCCGCACCGTCTTCGCCGCCGACGTGGACACCGGCCGCTTCGCGCTGCAGGGCGTGCTGTTGGAGTTGGAGGAGAAGAGCATCACCGCCGTGGCCACCGACAGCCGGCGCCTGGCCAAGATGGAAGGCCCGGCCAGCAGCGTCGGCGGGCACAACAACACGGGAATGATGACGATCGTCCCCGCCCGGGCGATGCAGCTTCTGGAGCGGGCCCTCACCGACGCCGACGCGGAGGTGCAGATCGTCGCCCGCAGCAACGACGTCCTCGTCCGCAGCCCGCGGGCCACGATCACTTCGCGGCT
>JAHWKS010000756.1 GCA_019347795.1 Planctomycetota bacterium
TCCATCACTCCATCACTCCATCACTCCATCACTCCATCACTCCATCACTCCATCACTCCATCACTCCATCACTCCATCACTCCATTCTTCAGCTCGGCGGGTTCTTGGGCGGGGCGAACTTGATCTTTTCGACCAGCTTGACGATGTTCCCCGCGTTGTCGCGGTAGCCGGAGACGGCGGTGATGGCCTCGATTACGTACTCGTACTTGAGGTTGTAATCGCAATCCAGCTCCACCTCAGCGCCGTCGCCGCCGGCGGGGCTGTCGGTCCCGACTAAGCCAAGAATCTCTTCGTGCAGGTGTTGGAAGGGACGCTGGGAATCGAGGCTCCGCTGGTTCATCGAGACGCCGGTCAGGACGCCCGCGCTGTTGGCGGTCATGCGGACTTTGATCGGCGGGATGAGCTGGTCGTCGATCTGCCCTTCCCGCGGAGCGGCCAGGGGCATCTTGATGTTGAAGTCCCCTTCGGCGCTGACCACCTTGAAGGTCATGATGAAGAAGATCAGAAGCTGGAACACGATGTCGATCATCGGCGTCATTTCCAGCCGGATGTCTTCTTTGGTTTTTTGATGGCGGACTTTCATCGCGTCACTCCGAGAGGTCCTCTTTCGCCCGCAGCGCGAACTTTTCGAAATTGTTCTTCTGGCAGGTCTCGATCAGCTTTTGCACGTCGCCGGTGCGGGCGTCCCGGTGGGCGCGGACGATGATCGTCGCCTCCGACTGCGGCTTGTTCTGCAGGGCCAGCACGTCGGCCTCTTTTACCAGGTAGGGGCGCAGCCCCTCCATGAACACCTCCTCGCCGCCGATAATCACCGTCCCCTCCTTGGTGAGGTGGAGCGTGATGGGCGACTCCAACGGCGCCTCGGGCGGCTTGGCCAGCTCGCTCTCGGGAAGCTGGATCCGCTCGTTCTGCTCGGTCTGCGAAAAGTTGATCAGCACCATGAAGAAGGCGATCAACTGGAAGGTCATGTCGATCATCGGCGTCATGTCGCCTTCGAGCACGCCCTCGGGCTTACGTCTTACTCGCATAGGTTATTTGCCTTGGCCGGTGAAGGTCTGGAAGCGGCTGAGGAGGTCTTCGCTGACGATGCCCACTTCCAGCACCAGCCGGGAAACGCGGTTCTTGAGAATGTTGTAAGCGGCGATGGCGGGAATGGCTATGGCCAGCCCCACCAGTGTCGTGAAGAGGGCCGTCGAGATACCTTCGGCCAGCTCCGAGGCCTTGGGCGTGGCGCCGCCGGCCGCGATGACCGAGAACGACGCGATCATGCCGTCCACCGTGCCGAACAGGCCGACCATCGGCGCCAGCGTGCCGATCAGGGCCATGTAGCTCAGGCGGTGCTCCAGCTTCATGTTCTCCTCTTCGCCCACCTCCTGCATGGCCTCAATCGCATGCTCATAGCCTTGCGAGAGCTTCGACATGCCCGCCGCCAGCACGTTCCCCAGGAACGACTCGTCGTTCTTGGCCAGCTCGAACGCCTCCTGGTACTGCTTGTTGTCCAGGTGCGCCGCGTAGGTTTCCTCGAGGTGCGCGGGGCAGATGTTGTCGCGGCGGGCGGTGAGCAGGTTCATCACGAACAACGCCACCATCGTGAACGACAGCGCCAGGAACACGACCGTGTAGCGAATCCCCAGGGCCTTGAACATCCAGCCGAGGTAGCTCTGCCGCCTGGCGGGGGCCGCTCCCTCGTCCGCCGGCGCCGGTTCGGCGGCCACGTCCTCGTCCTGCGCCATCGCCACCGACGGCGCCATGAATGTAGTCACAACCGCGGCGGAGAAGCAAAACATCATCAGCGCTGTCAGACCCCACAGCGAAGCGCGGGAGGCGAAGGTCCGAGTTCGAAACATGGGCGGCTCCTGGAGTTTGTTTTAGACCGGTGGTGGATCAGGTTCGTTTTAATTGCGCCTGCGGCTGATGGTTCCGCCGGCAATCAGGATTTTATTGCCATAATCAGCCGCGACGCGTTAGCGTCCGGTTCTCGATACTACACGTCGTCGTTTCCTGGCGTCGGAACCGGGAGCTAGCGCTCCGCGGCTGATTGTTTTGTCATTACGACTTCATCCGCGCCCAGCGGGTGCCGGAGTAAAAGTTCTTGAGCTTGGTGCGGGCTTCCAGCGCGCGGTCGGCCTGGTTCATCTGGGTCCAGAGATCGCTCAGGTAATAGAGCGCCTGGGCGTGCTGGTCGGGATCGCCGAAGAACAGCGTATCGACGTGCAAAAACGCCAGCGCCGCTTGTTGCGGGCGGTCGGCCTTCAGGTGCGCCACGCCCAGGGCGTTGTAGGCCCGGCCGAAGAGCTCCATATCGGTGGAGGGATTGTCGGCGATGATCTGCTCGCAGATTTGCACCGCTTCGTCGGTCTTACCCGTGTTGGCCAGGGATTCAGCCTTGCCGACGCGGGAGAGGACCTTCTGCCGGCTCGCCTCGGGCGTATCGATGTTGGCGCCGATCACCGTTTCAAACGCCTTCAGGGCGCCTTCGTAGTCGCCCTGCGCCATTAGAGCGTCGGCCCCCAGCACGAAGGCTTTCATCTTGTACTCCGGCCACGGCGCCTTGGCCAACTCGTCGTAGAACGGCTTGGCGGCGGCGGGATTGTCCAGCCCCATCGCCAGGTCCCCGAGAATCTCCGCCGTCTCGAAGTGATGATGGCTGCCGGGATTGGCCCGGTAGAACGCCATCATGTCCTGCGCGGCCTTCGTCTTATCGCCGCCCCGGGCGAGCGCCAGCTTCGCCTGAGCCAATGCCATGTAGTACTGGGCATCCTGCTTGACGATGTCCCGCTGAATTTGGCCGATATCGATCTTCTTCAGGTCGTCCAGCGCCTGCTCGAGCTGCCCCGCCTGCACCGCCTGACGGGCCCGGCCGAGCTCGTTCGGCTCGCCGTCGAAGGTGACGCGGCGGACCTCGTTCACGGGAAATTTTTGCTCGCTGCCGCCGGATTGCAGCGTAATTTCCGCAGGGCTGGTCCCGATGATCGAGCCCCGCGTGGCGGTCCCGCGGCTGCCGAAGACCTGGTCCAACTGGGCCAGGGCCGCCTGCGGCGCCAATACGGCGAAAGCGATCAAAAGCGAAGGGGTGACGCGTTGCATGAGGTTGTGATTAGTGGGTTTGTTGGAGTTCACGCTTTAGCGTGTTAATTTTCGCCATCGGAGTCTCCGCTTGCGATCGAAAGCACGCTAAAGCGTGGACTCCAACTACCGCCGGGCGGTTTCCGCTTGTTTCTCGTCTTCCTGAGGCAATCCATACGGCGGCTTCTCGCCGAGGGCTTTCTGAACGTCGGCTAGCAGCTCATCGTACTTCTGCCGCCACTCGGGCGACTCGGGCGCGCCGAGGCTGGGATACAGCTTGTGCGTGATCAAGAGGTACTTCTTGGCCATCACGATGTCGTCCTGCTTCTTCTGCGTGCGGCCGTAGTCGAAGAGCGCCTGGGCGGCGTTGTAGCGGGCCTCGAAGAAGAAATCGAGATACTGCGGATACCGCTGCACGATCGTCGCCAGCCGGTTCCAGCCCCAGATGATGTTCTGCTCGCGGGCGTCGTCGGAGTTGGGGTATCCGCCCGTGATCGCCTTCTTGTAAT
>JAHWKS010000757.1 GCA_019347795.1 Planctomycetota bacterium
AACGCGCGGGAGCAGTCGCTCTCTCCGCGGAGCCACCATGTCCCCGTGTCTAAAGGGTGGGGGCAATCAGCCTCCCATTGCTCGACGAGTTGCCGGGGTGCGGGATCCGCACACTCCCGCAGTGCGGACCGGCACTCGATTGTCTGCTCCGGGTCCGATGACTCGTTCAGCACGGCGGCAAGCTCGCGACGGCTCCAGTCGCGACCGAACAAGGCCAAGGTCGCGGCTGCGGTAAGCCGGCTGGAGACGTCGCCAACTCGCAGAGCAATTCGCACCAGCGGCAAGAAATGCTTCGGAGCGTGCTCCAGGACGGCCGGGATCGCGGCAGCAAGGCACACCGGCTCGGCGAGCAGCCACTCGACGACCTCCGCAATCCGATAGCCGTGCCTCAGCAGGTAGGCGGCTGGCGGAGCCGCGGTACGTCGCCATCGGCCTCGACTTCCTGCACGCCGACGGCGGCCTGGACACGTACCTCTACGCCGGCGACGACCGCTTGCCGCTCGACGCCAGCGCCCACGACGGCGAAAGCTTCTCCGGCGACCTGGCGAAGCGATCGCCGTCGATCTCGGGCCGGGCGTTTACTATCTGCCGATCGAAGGCTACAGCGGCGCCCAGAATGTCTACGGCCTGAGCGTTAATACGGGCTTCTAAACGCGCCGCTCCACGCCTGACCGGGGTGGGCCGCCGTGATCAGCCGCGGCCGGTCCTCTCGCAGAACCACCATCATTCGCGTTTTGCAGGCGCGCGAGGACCCATACGACCACCGAGACGTTCTGCGGGGCCGGTAATCTGAGAAGCGGCGTCGGCCGTGACTTGTTACGCCTTCAGAGGAGACGAGAGCAGCAATCCGGCGAATTATTCGTTTTTTCCTGTCACCTTCCAGGGCTGTCTGCGCTTTAGTGGGCAAACCACCCTTGGGATTGCAGGAGCTTTCGCCATGAAACCAGCCCTTCTCCGCTGGCCGTTGGCCCGCCGCTTGTTGTTTGTGCCGCCCGTGATGCTCGGCGTCGGCGTGGTCGCTCTGCTGGCGACGCAGCGCGAGGTGCCGCAGCGAAAGGGGACGCCGGAAGTCTCGCGTGCGGCCCGCGTGATTGAAGTCGCGCCTGTGGATGTGGCGCCGCGGGTGATGGCGCACGGCGTGGCCCGTCCGGCCGATATCTGGCGGGCGGTGGCCGAAGTCCAGGGGCGCGTCATCGAAGTCCATCCGGAGTTAGCCGCGGGCGGCCTGTTAGAACGAGGAGAGACGCTTCTCAAGATCGATCCCACCGAGTACGAACTGGCCAGCGCGCAGCTCCAGGCGGACCTCAATCAGGTCGCCTCGCAAATTCACGAGTTGGAAACGCAGCGGGAGAACGAACAGGGGCTGCTAAAAATCGAGGAGCAGTCGCTGCGAACGACGCAACAGGAGCTGGCGCGTCTGGAGAGCCTTCACCGCCGCAGCGTTTCGGACACGCAGCTGGATCAGCAGCGGCGAGTGGTCCTGGCGCAAGAGCACAACGTGAAGCGCATGGAAAACTCGCTGAAAATCATCCCGGAAAAAATCAAGACTCTTCAGGCAGTCCGCCAGATCAAAGAAGCCGCGCTCAAGCAGGCGGAGCTGAACCTCGCCAAGACGGTGCTGAAGGCGCCGATGGACTGCCAACTTGGACCGACACAGGTTCAGGTGGGGCAGTTTGTCACGGCCGGAGAGGTTCTCTTTGAGGCTCACGGGACGCAGGTCGCGGAGATCGAAGCGCAAGTCCCCCCGGCGCAAGTGCGGAACCTGATGGCGCCGGCCCAAAGCTTTCGATTGCCGATGACCGTCAGCACGCAGACGGTGCGGAAGGCGCTGGACGTCGAGGTGAAAGTGCGTCTGCGGGCGGGCGACTATTCCGCGGAATGGAAAGGCCGCTTCAGCCGCCTCCGCGAGAAGATGGACCCGCAAACCCGCACCGTCGGCCTGGTGGTGGCGGTGGATCGGCCCTACGAGAAGGCCGTTCCCGGACAGCGGCCGCCGCTGTTGGCCGGCGCGTTTTGCGAAGTGGAGCTGCGCGGGCCGCCGCGGAGAAAACGAATCGTCATTCCTCGCTCGGCGCTGCACGGCGGCGAAGTCTACGTCGTCAACGACGAGGGACGTTTGGAGCGTCGTCCGGTCGAGGTCGAATTCGCGCAAGGCGACTTTCTGTGCCTGCAGTCGGGCCTAACGGCCGGCGAGACGCTGATTGTCTCGGATATCACGCCCGCCATCGAAGGCATGTTGATTGAGCCGACCCTTGATCAGGAACTTCGCCGGGCGATTACGGCCGAAGCCGCCGGAATGGGAGAACTGTAATGATCCGCTTCTTTGTTCACCACCCCACGGCCGCCAATCTCTTGATGATCGTGTTCCTCGCGGCGGGCGCGCTCAGTTTGCGCGGCCTGCGGCGCGAGACGCTCCCCAGCCATAACCCGCCGGAAGTCGAAATCCGCGTCCCCTATCCCGGCGCAACGGCCGAGGAAGTGGAAGAGGCCGTATGCCAGCGCGTCGAAGACGCCTTGGAGGGCGTGCGCTTCGTCGCCGAACTGCGATCCGAGGCGCGGGAGAACCTGGGCGTGGTCACGGTCGACATGGAGGAGGCGGGAGAGATCATCACCTTTAAGGACGAAATTGAAACGCGACTTGCCGCCATCGACGACTTCCCCGACGAAGTGGAAGAGCCGATCCTCCGGGAACTTCACGCGACCGAGCGGATCCTGGCGCTGCTGGTCTCCGGGCCGATGACCGCGGTCGATCTTAAGGCGTACTGCGAAGACCTGAAAGAGCGGCTGCGCCGCCTTCCGGAGATTTCGCTCGTGAAGATTCGGGGCTTCTCCGAACACCAACTGCAGATCGAACTGGACGAGCCAGCCCTGCGGCGGCACGGCCTGAGCGCGGCGCAGGTGGCCGAAATGGTGCGTCGGCAGAACATCGACCTTCCCGCCGGCGCCATCGAGACCCGCGACAGCGAAGTGCTGGTCCGCTTCGTCGAGCGCCGCGTTACGCCGCAGGAGCTTCAGGACCTGGTGATCGTCGGCGGGCCTGCGGGCGCGCAAGTGCGGCTGGGGGAGATCGCACGCGTGACCGACGCCTTCGCCAACGACGAAGACCAGGTACTGTTGGGCGATCGCCGGGCCGGTCTGCTGATGATCGAGAAGAACCGCAACCAGGACACCCTCCGCGTCGCCGCCGCGGTCAAGCAGTTTGTGGAGGAGGAACGCGGGCGGCGGCCGCAGGTCCAGATCGAGGTTACCCAGGATATGTCGGTGCTGGTGGCCGGCCGGTTGCAAATGCTGGCGTCCAACGGGGTCCAGGGCATGGTCTTGGTGTTCCTGGCGATGTGGCTCTTCTTCAACGCCCGCCTTTCGTTTTGGGTGGTGATGAGCCTTCCGGTGTCGTTCCTGGGCGCCTTCTTTTTCGTGCCCCACCTGGGGTTGACAATCAGCATGACCACCTCCGTCGCCCTGCTGTTGGCCCTGGGGCTGCTCATGGACGATGGGATTGTGATCGCCGAGAACATCGCGGCCCACGTCGCCCGCGGCAAACGGCCGCTGCAGGCAGCGTTGGATGGGGTGAGTGA
>JAHWKS010000758.1 GCA_019347795.1 Planctomycetota bacterium
CGCCAAGTGGTCAGCACGGCCATTCTGACCGAGGTCCGCGATCCCCGCGTCGAGAATGTGACGGTGACCCGCGTGGAGGTTTCCTCCGACATGCGGAACGCCAAGGTCCACGTCTCCGTGATGGGAAGCGAGACCAAGCAGCAGCTTTGCCTCAAAGGCCTGCAGAACTCGGCCGGCTTCTTGCAGCAAAAGGTGAATGACCGCATCGACACCCGCTACACGCCGCGGCTGCAGTTCGTGCTCGACAAGGGCGTGAAGAACGCCGCGGCCGTAGCGCAGATTCTGAAGGAGGTGCTCCCGCCGGAAAGTGAGGCGGAGGAGGGGAGCGACGAGGAAGACGACGAGGGCGCCCCGTGAATTAGCCGTCGCCAATGATCGAAGAAGCGCCCGATCAACTGGGACAGTGGTTCGCCCGATACAGTGCAGAAGGCGATGAAGTATTCTCGGCACGATTGCTTCACGGCAGCCAGACACTGGAGATCGCGTGGACCGACAATATGCTTTGGTTGGCGCATCGCATTCGTTCAGTGCAGGATTGCGCCGGCGTCGAGATAAACAAGATCACGGGAAGAGCCTCGGACCTGCTGCTTTCACAAATCAGAAATGGGACATTTGACCCGCAGTCGCTTTCACGGCGTCTAGCAAGGGTTCTTGGCGGCAAGTGGGATGTTGCCGCCGAACATATACCCGTCTCGGACGATGCATGGCGCCTGATCATGGCGAGGAGGTAATTCGATGAGTTCGCAGCAGTTCTGGCCATGTACGCTATCGTTCAAACCGACGCCCGAGGAATTACGCTTTCTTGAAACAGCGCTCGCGGAAGGCCATCGGCCTTATGTGTGCGAGATTTCCGACTTCGGAGCTGACGCAGATTCCGGGCGGGCCGGACAGATCGTTGTTCGCGGGCGCAGCCGCCGTGAGCTGGTGTTAATCGAGTCCCGCAAAAGCATCGTCTCGGTGTTTGTGAGCGAATTCAAATTCGCCGCGGACGCATTGCTGATGTGGTTGGGCGGCGCTCCGGTGGAAACGGTGCTGGAACATCTTAAAGATCACCTGGTCGTCATGCCGGGAATGACTTCCAGCTACATTTTTCCGCATGCCAACGCGGACACCAGCGACGCGGCGGCGAAAGGGTGATTCTCTCTCAACCTTAAGTAACGAAAAAGTCTCTGCGAGCCGCGAGAGCTCGCATCGCAAACCCATACTGGATATCCCCACGCAGCATGGCGACGCCTAACCGTTCGGCTCAGTTCAACAAGCTTCAGAAGGTTCTCAAGAAGCATTACGACCCGGTCTTGCCGCTGGCCGACCGCACGGTGCTGGAGCACGTGCTGTTTGCGGTTTGCCTGGAGAACTCGCATTACGACAAGGCCGAGGAGGTCTTCGCCCGCCTGCAGTTCTACGACGACTGGAATGAGATACGCGTCACTTCCGCCACGGAGCTGGGCGAGGTGATGGCGCCGCTGGGCGATCCGGCCGGCGCCGCCGCCGGGGTGAAGGGCGTTTTGCAAGGGATCTACGAGCAGGGGCTGTTCGATCAGAAGTACAACTTCGACATCGAGCATCTGCGGAAGCAGAACATCGGCAAGGCCGCCAAGGAGCTGGAGAAGTTCTCCAGCGTCACCCCCTTCGTGCTGGCGTACGTCACTCATGCGGCGCTGGGCGGGCATGCGATCCCGCTCGACAAAGGGACGCTCGACGCGCTCTTGGTGCTCGACATGGTGAGCGAAAAAGATCACGAGAAGCACACCGTGCCCGGCCTGGAACGGGCCATCCCGAAGAACAAGGGTCCCGAGTTTTCCTCGCTCCTGCACCAACTGGGGGCGGACTTTTATCACACGCCTCACTCGACCCGCGTCCGCAATATCCTGCTGGAGATCAATCCGGGCGCCAAGGAGCGTCTTCCCAAGCGCGGCAAGGACGACGGCCAGGCCGGCGCCGACGCGGCCGCGCCGAAGCGGAAGAAGAAATCGGCGTCGCGCCCCGCCAAGGCGGCCTCGAAATCGGCGCCCAAGAAAAAGACGAAGGCGTCCTCGAGCGGGAAGTCATCCAACGGGCTGACGAAGCGAAAGCCGCGATGAGCTGGCAGGGATATTTCGTTCGGCGTCGTAGAATACTGCGATGGACTCTGTCTACCTTGAAACAACCGTTGTTGGAAATATCGCAGGGCGGTTGCATCCCGATCCGAAGGTTGCTGCCCGGCAACAGGTCACGCGCGAGTGGTGGACAACGGCTCCCGACCGCTACGGTCTCTACATTTCTGAAATCACGATCGAGTAATGCGGTCATGGCGATCCGGATGCCGCCAAGGAGCGTCTCGATCTCGTTAGGAATATCAAGCTGATCGAGACGTCGCCAGAAGCCGAAGAATTGGCCGAACTGCTAGTCAACCGGTTGGCGGTTCCCGCGTCGGAACCGCGCGACGCCTTACACATCGCCATTGCCACGGTGAATGCGGTACAATTTATTGCAACCTGGAATTTCAAGCACATCCTGAACCCGCACCTCCAAACGAAGATAGCCAATGCATGTCGGGAAGGTGGATATGATCCGCCGGTGATTTGCACGCCCCAACAGCTTTTGGAGACTGAAGATGATTCCTCTTGACCCCACCGATGAGATTCGGGCGATCAAGCGCGAACTCGCCGCCGAGTGCGACTACGATATTCATCGAATCGCTGAACAAGCGCGACGGCGCCAGCGTGAGTCAGGGCGGAAAAGCGTTACGCTCCCGCCGCGTCCACTCACAGCCGAAGATGCGACGAACCAATCGATGCGCCCGGCCGGAATGGGCGGACGGGACTCAGCGTGACGGGAGCCGCGAAGACGCATCAGGCCGTGGAAGTTGTCGCGGGTGAACCAGGGCTTGGCGCGCTGCGTGGGAAAACTGGTCAAGGGGCTGACCAAGCGAAAGCCGCGGTAAGCCGTCACGCGGGGAACGGGGCGGCGCTTCGGCTCGCTGTGGCGGAGCGCAGCCGGTTCTCTCTCCACGCCTCCAGAAGCGAGGCGTTGCGAGCGGTGCGGCGGAGGAGCAGTCGGGCTGTCGAGTCGCGGTAGACTTCGATGAAGTCGTCGCGCCGGGCCGCCCAAGCGGCGAAGGCGTCGTCCACCGGCGCGAGGATCGCCTCCGTCGGATAGTCTTGGACGCGGCGGCGCCAGTTTTCTTCGCCTTCGGTCGCCAGGGCCAGCTCCGCCACCTCCGCCGGATAGACCGTCTCATACCGGCCGTCGCAGAACACGCGGCACTGCGGGTGCAGCTTGAAGATGCAGTATTCGCCCCAGTTGAAGCTGCAGTCGAGGTTCCCCGCCACGCCGTTTTGCAGCATGAACTCCACGGCTTGTACGGGGTAATCTTCCGCCGACACCACGAGCGGCCCCTCGTGCGGCAGGGCCATAAAGTTTCGACCGAGTTTCCAACCGCCTCCCACGCCCGCCATCACCAGCAGCAACAGGAACGCGAACGACGGCCAGGGGGAGGAGCCTGTCTCCTCGCCCCCCGCCAAGAATCGCTGAACGCGCGGTCCGAAGTGCGACCAGACTTCGGGACCACGACGGGCATACACCACCGA
>JAHWKS010000759.1 GCA_019347795.1 Planctomycetota bacterium
GGACGGTCGAGGGGGAGCCGCTGGCCGTGCTGCCGGATGAGTCGGGGCACGATCGCCTCATCCTGTACGCGACCTTCAGTCCCGACGGCGCCCGCCTGGCCGGCGCCAGCCATCAAGGAGGCGTGTTCCTCTGGGATGAAGAGGGCAGGCCGATCGCCGTCTTAGAAACCGAAGGAAACCTCCGCGGCATCGCGTGGCGCTCCGACAGCAGCGGCCTGGCGGCGGCCGTCGGGCACGACCTGGTGCTAGTCTCCCGCGACGGCGAGCGGCAGGCGCCAACGAACAAGCGGCAAGGAATCATCGTCGCTTGTCATTGGAAGAATGACGGTCAGATCGTCGCGGCCGACGAGCATGGAGGCGTAAGAGTCTTCGACGCTGCCGGTGAAATGCTAGACGAGTGGACGATCGGCGTGGATGCGCTGCGAGGCGCCGCATTTAATCGTCAGGGCCGACAACTCGTCGCGTGGCAGGACCGAGGCGCCGTCTACGGCGTGAACGTGGAATCGCATCGCCCCACGTTCACGATGGCGATTGTCAACGACCAAACGATCGCATTCGACGGCCTCGGCCGGCTGGTCAACGCCAGCACGCCCGACATCTCTCCGCTCCTCTACTGCGTCGAAACCCCCGCCGGATTCCGGCTCATGACGCACGAGGAGTTCACGGCTATGCAGAAGTAACTTCAAGTCGTGCTGCGTCTGTCGAAGAAAATTCAGCCCATGAGCGAGGACGAACCCAACCCATATGAATCGCCTCGTCAGATCGCGAATAGCGAGGAAGGTCCACTGGGGAATACGGGCGGCATCGATAAATTCGCGATCATCGCTTGGCCCGTCGTCTTTGGACTGAATATCATCATCCCTGCGTGGTTCGGCTGGGCGGTGACGGGCGAACACGGGCGGATCGGTCTTTGCCTGGCTTCGGCGTTGTTTCTTGCGAGCGGGTGGGTGCTGTGCTACGTGCGGCCGGCCATCACCCGGCGCCTGATCCTGGGGGCCCTGGTTTTTGCCCCTTCGCAGTTTATCCCCGTCGTGCAGATCGTCGCGGGGATAATCGCATTTATCATCGCTGGAGCGCTGGGTTTAACGGGACCGGACAACGACGAACCAACCGGAGAGTTCGGCGGATTCGTGATTACCTTCATCGTCGGCGGCATCCTCCTGATGTTTGCCGGCGTGATCGGCTGGATAGTGGGACTTATCCTGCCGCAATCGTGGCAATCGCGAAATGGAGCGTTCAACATCGCGCGACGCCGACGCCGGGAACTTCAGTTCGGATCCAGGGCGAAGTAGTTTACAATGGCCGCATGCATCCAACAGGCCAGTTCGACACGTCGTTGTCGCTCCTGGATCAATTGGCGGACGGAGCCGACGGCGCGTCCTGGGATCGGCTGGTGAATCTGTACTCGCCGCTTCTCCGCTCTTGGTTGGCGCGCTACGACGTGCAGGACGCCGATGCCGATGACTTGACTCAAGACGTGCTGATGGTGGTGATGCGCGAGGCGCCCGGCTTTCGCCACAATCGCCAGGCGGGGGCGTTTCGCACGTGGCTGCGGCGGATTCTGGTGAATCGTCTGCGGAACTTCTGGCGCAGTCGCGGGCGAATGATCGCCGGGAACAGCCAGCTTGCACGCAGACTGAAGGAATTCGAGGACCCGCGCAGCCCGCTCAGCCAAACTTGGGACCGCGAGCATAACCGGCGCCTTACGCGGCAATTGCTGGCGATGATCGAGCCGCGGTTCTCGGGAACCACGCAAGCGGTCTTTCGCCGGCTGGTTCTCGACGGCGCCCGGGCCGACGAAGTCGCTGCGGAATTCGATCTCTCGATGACGGCGGTATTCACCGCCAAGTCTCGCGTGCTGCGGGAGTTGCGCCGATTGGGGAAAGGCATGATTGACTGACGGGGCGGGCGGATTTCTTCGCCCCGCCTAATTTTCTCAAAATCGCTGCAAGATTTCCGCATCGCCTGCTCTTTGGGTATGGAGCCGAACCCCGCCAGCCAGGAGCCGACCGATGAACGTCGTCCCACAAGCTCATCCCTCCCGCGAGGAACTGGCCGCGTTCGGCGCCGGAAAACTGAACGCCGTCCAGTCGGATGAAATCGAGCGGCACCTGGATCAGTGCGACGCTTGTTGCCGGCTTCTCAATGCAATCCCGGATGATGACACGCTCGTGATTGCGCTCCGCGACGCGGAGACCGACGCCTCGCCGAACCGGGAATCGATGCAAGCAGCGGTGACGCTTCCTCCGGACGGTGACCACGAGACGCGCCGACCTCGCCCCGACGCGACGGAGTTCGCTGCGGCCCGTGGCGCCTCGGCCGCGGCGGAACTGCCCGCGGAGTTACAAGATCACCCGAGGTACCGCATCGTCGAGCTGCTCGGCCGCGGCGGCATGGGGGACGTCTACCGGGCCGAGCACAAGGTGATGAACCGGCCGGTGGCGCTCAAGGTGATCAAGCCGGAGCTGGTGCAGAATGATGCGGCGGTGCGGCGGTTCCACCGCGAGGTGCAGGCCGCGGCGCGGCTCCATCATCCGAACATCGTCACCGCGTACGACGCCGAGCAAGCCGGTGACCTGCACTATCTGGTGATGGAGTTTGTGGACGGGGTGGATCTGGACGAGATCCTCCGCGAGCGTGGTCCGCTTCCCGTCGAGGAAGCGTGCGATTTTATCCGTCAGGCGGCCGCCGGCCTGCAGCACGCCCATGAGCTGGGGATGGTTCATCGCGACATCAAGCCGCACAACTTGATGGCCGTGGGAATGCGGAATGAAGGGAAGCCGGCGCCGTCGGCGACCGTAAAGATTCTCGATTTCGGACTAGCCAGTCTCGCCAGCGAAGCCTTCGAGGGCGTGCCCGAGTCGGGCGGAAGACAGCCGACGGCGTCCGAGGCGCTTCCGCAGCTCACGCAGATGGGCGCCATGATGGGCACGCCCGACTACATCGCGCCGGAGCAGGCGGAAGACGCACATCAGGCCGACATTCGGGCCGACATCTACAGCCTCGGCTGCACGTTCTACACGCTGCTGGCGGGCCGGCCGCCGTTCGGCGAGGGCGCCGTGCTGGATAAGGTCCTGGCCCACCTCGAGCAGGACCCGCCGCCGCTCTCGGACTTCCGCGACGACGTTCCCGCGGAAGTCGAGACGGTCATTCAGAAGATGATGGCCAAAGACCCGGCGGAGCGTTATGCCGTTCCGGCGGAAGTTACCGAGGCGCTGGCGCGCTTCATCGACGAGCGGATCGACGAGAAACTCCGCGAGCGCGGCGCGGGCGCCGGGCCGCCGCAAATCGCAAAGCCCGTCGGAGTGGACGAATCCGGCGCCGACAAGCACGTGGTTTCGGCGGCCGCTTTTCTGATGGCGGTGGGTTTCCTGAATCTCGCGTACACGGTGCTCGTCTCCTACCGCCTCGTCCCCTGGCCCGAGTGGATGGAGATCCCTGGGGTGGGAATTCTCACCTGCATCCTTTGGGGATTGCCGATGATGCTGGGAGCATGGCGGATGTTCAACCGGCAATCGTATCGCTGGTCGGTCGTCACAGCGATCATGGCGATGACGCCGGTCACGCCG
>JAHWKS010000760.1 GCA_019347795.1 Planctomycetota bacterium
CGCTCGTCCGATCTGCGATGGTCGTTCTGAATCCGAAAGCATCGATCCGTCCCGCGCGGTTCCTGCTCGAGGCCGGTTTGGTCCTGTCACTGGTTCTGGGCGCGGGTTTGGCGTTGTCACACCGCGTCGGAATTCCGCCGCTTGCATTGAGCATGCATTCCGAATCTGTCGGTCGCGAGGTCGCGAGAATTGTGACGTGGGGCGCGATCGGGGGCGTTGCCGTCGCGATCACGTTCGAGTTGCTCACGCGGGTTTTTTTCCACCAACACTTGGCCGCGTGGAACGCGCCGTGCCGGTTTCACAATTGGCGCACCTACATCTCGGCGGCGATTGGCGCTGCGGTCGGCGAAGAGTCCGTATTTCGACTGCTCCTTTTCCCGCTCGTCGCCTGGGTTCTAGGACTGTTGTGGAAGACGCCCAGCGGATTGCCCGCGGATGGCGCCATGTGGGTCAGTCTGGTCGTCGTGACGCTGTTATTCGCCGCATCGCACCTGCCGGCGCTGGAAGATCTGGGCGGCTATAGGCCCGGCAACATTATGCGCGGAATGCTCGTGTTCTCCCCTCCCGGGTTGATGCTCGGTTTCCTGTTTTGGAGACATGGACTCGAAACAGCGATGATCGCCCACGCCACGGGGCTGGTCGCCGGGTGGTCGTTCGTGAGCACGCTCGCCGAACTCAAGTGATTTCAGTCGCGGGCGGAAATCGTAAGCTAGAGTTGAGCGGGGGACGTTCTCCATCCGTTTGCCGAGGAAGTCCATCCGTGTACGACGTCATCCGCTTTGCTCAAGACATTCTGAACCGCGGCGAGTCGCTCACGCCGCGCGAGTGTATGATTTGCGCCGCCTGCCTCACGCTGGCATGCTACGTCGTGCTGCTTGTCTCCGGCCGGACCCGGTAATCGGCAGGTTGCTCCGATCGTCGCCGTGCGCTACAACGGCGATATGAAACGCAAAGCAAAACAGCACTACGACGTCGGCGGCGTACGTCTGCACCTCAGCCAGCCGCACGATCCGGAGGGGGAGTGGATCGGTCAGCGGGAGATTCTCAAGCAACTTCTGGCCTGTTGGCTGGTGGTGGACGCGAAGGACCTGCCGCTCACGCCGCGGCTGGTGGGGGCGCCGGGCATCGGCAAGACCGCCCTTCGCGGTGGCGGGCGCCCGAGAGCGGAAGCAGGAGTTGTACATCTACCAATGCACGGCCGACACCCGCCCCGAGGATTTGCTGGTTACGCCGGTCCTGACGGAGAACGGCAAGATCGCCTATCACGCCTCGCCGCTGGTGACTGCGATGATCCGCGGCGGCGTGTGCGTGCTGGATGAGGGGAACCGCATGAACGAGAAGTCGTGGGCCAGTCTGGCCCCGCTTCTGGAATCGCTCGCACCCTGGGCGGCAGCGCCGTCCCGCTGGGCCTGGGCGACTTCTTCTTCTCCCCCGACGACCCCCTCCACCCCGACCGCGACGAAGACGACGAAGACGATTACGTGTAGCGATTTCTGGCGCCGCTACGGTCAGCCAAGATTTTTGTTCGCGGCCTTGTCGGCATCTCTCGCCAGCATCCGGTAGTTCGATTGTGGGGACGATCGTAGCTCCAATCGACACCGGAGGCCGAACATGTTAACGCGCACAGTTTTAGCGGTTGTCCTGGCCGGTTTCGCCGCGGCCCCGGCGGCCCAGGCCGACACGTACAGCCACATCGACAACCTGGCCCTGCGGCTGCAGCAGTATGCCCGGCTGCTGGACCGGGAATTTGCGGCCCATTACCGGCACACGTCGCAGTACCGTCACCTTCACGAGGATTCGTGTGAGATGGTCCGCCTGGCGGGGCATGTACACGACGTGGCCCATCACCACGGCTCGCTCAGGCGCCTGCGGAGCGACCTGAGGCAGCTCGATGAGCTGTTCCACCATATAGAAGACCTGGTGGCCGAGGTCGAGCACGACGCGCGTCCCGACTACCACGGCCATTACGGCGGATACCACTCACGGTACGGCGGCTACGGCGGCCACATCCACGGCGACACGCGGCACGTCCACCGGATCCTGCGAGCGACGGAAGACACGCTCCACCACCTGCAGGACGACGTGGAGCAATTGGCCGCGATCGACGATCACCGCCACGAGATCCGCGGCCCCGTGATCCGCTTCGGCCGACCGGGGTTCTCATTCTGGTTCGGCCGCTGAGCAGCGAAAGCGCTTCATTCACAAACCGTGCGAAGCGCCAAGCCGCGCGGTTTTTTCATCTTCCTCACAGCACCGGCGCGAAAATACGCCAGAACTGCTCGTGCAGCACCGTGAGGCGGGATCGGCGCCGCCATTGGTCCTGGTCAATGCGGCGGGCGAATTCGCGATCCTGCTCGAAGTGCGACTCCAGCTCCTCCGCCAACTGCCGGTCGAAGAAGGCGACCGCCGTCTCGAAGTTCAGGATCAGGCTGCGGAAATCCCAGTTCGGCGTACCTACCAGCGACCATTCGCCGTCCACGCTGAACGTCTTCGCGTGAAACAGCCCCTTCTCGTACTCGTAGATCTCCACGCCTGCGTCGAGCAGCGACTCGTAATACGACCGGCCGGCGTGGAGCGTCCAGATGAAGTTGCCGCGGCAGGCGATCATCAGGCGAACTCGCACTCCGCGGCGGGCGGCGGCGGCCAGCGCCACCTCCAATCCCTCGGGAGGAACAAAATACGGCGTGGTGAGAGTCACGCGCTCCCGAGCCAGGCCCAGCACCGCCACCGCCGCCATATAGAACGTGTCGACGGCATTGTCGGGACCGTCGGCCACCACCTGCGCCGCCGCAGGGCCGCATCGTTGCGGCGCCGGGTAGTATTCGGAGGCGGTTAACTCCTCACCCGTGGCGAAGAGCCAGTCTTGTGCGAACACCCGTTGGAGCTGCGAGGCGGCCGGTCCGCGCAGCCGCAGTTGCGTGTCCCGCCACTGACCGTAGCTCTTGGTGGGATGCACGTATTCATCGCCGATGTTCATTCCGCCGGTGAACGCCGTCTGCTGATCCGTAACGACGATCTTACGATGGTTCCGCAGATTGAGCGTCAGCATGTGCCACACTTGCAGCCCGGGAGTAAAGGGGGCGACATGCACGCCCGCCGCTCGTAGCGGCTTAAGAAATTGCCTGCTGAGCTGCATCGAGCCCACGCCGTCATAAAGGAACCGCACCTGCACGCCGGCACGGGCCTTCTCGATCAGGCGGTCGCGGATATGTCTGCCGACTTTGTCGCTCCGCCAGATGTAGAACTCGATGTGGATCCACCGCTGAGCTGCGTCGATCGTTTCTTCCACCATCTCCAGGCTGCGACGGGTGTCTGCGGAGAGCTCGACCTGATTTCCCGAAAGCGCCGGGGCGCCGGTGAGGTCCGCCACCAGCCGCGCGACCGGAGCCCAGCGATGAAGCTCGTCGCCGCCGGTTTCTAACTCTTCGGTTCCCGCCGGGATGGACTGATCGATCTGTGCCGCCGCCGCCCGTTTCCGGCCGGTCCGCCGTTCCCATCGCGTCGTGCCAAACAGGCCGCAGACAAGTGCGCCTACGTACGGCAGAAAGATGATGGCGAAGATCCAC
>JAHWKS010000761.1 GCA_019347795.1 Planctomycetota bacterium
CGCGATGGGAGGAGATCAACGAAGGCCGCCCCGGCGCCAACTACGGATGGCCTCGGACCGAGGGACCGACCACGAATCCGGATCATCAAAGCCCCGTCTACGCATACGGGGAGAATCCGCAGTCGATCTCCGGCGGCGTGTTCTACGAGCCGCTCACCGCACAGTTTCCGGAGGAGTACGCGGGAAAATACTTCTTCGCCGACTACATCCACAACAACATCCGCGTGCTGGATCCGGATGAACCGGATGCGGCGGATGCCTTCGCTTCCGGATTGGCCGGGCCGGTCGCGCTCGACGTGGCGCCCGATGGAAGCCTGTACTACCTCAACCGCAACGTCTGGGTGCGGGATAAGAAGTTTCGCGAAGCTACCGGATCGCTACACAAGGTGGTCTACCTGCCGCGGGCGAACATCGCCGGACCGCAAATCACGCAGCAGCCGCAGAGCGTCACGCGCACGATCGGCGAACCATTCACGCTGCGGGTCGAGGCCAAAGGCGAGGGACGGCTGCGTTACCAGTGGCGGCGCGACGGCCGGAACCTGCCCGAGGCGACGAAGCCGGAACTGACGCTGGCCGCGGCACAGCGCGACCACGGCGCCGAGTTCACCTGTCTCGTGTCGATGGACGGTCTGGCCGTCACGAGCGAACCGGCTCGCCTATGGATCACGCCGCTCCTGCCGCCGATCGAGCCGGAGTCGCCGCTTACGCTGGGACTGAACTTCGCGATCTACGAATGGGAGGCGACGAGTCTGCCTGAATTCGAGTCGCTCGAACCGCTGCGGGGCGGCAGCGCGTACGGCATTGGCATACCGCCGCGGGCGCCGCGCGACGGCTTTGGGCTGACGTTCGATGGATTCATCACGGTACCGCAAAGCGGCGCATATTCCTTCTTCGCCGAGGCCAGCGATTCGTGCCGGCTGTTTGTCGCGGGACGCGACGTCGCCGTCGTCACTCCCTTCGCAACGTCGAGAGAGGCGTCGGGCGCCGTGGGCTTGGAAAAGGGCCGTCATGCGCTTCGCTTGCTCTTTGCGCATCGCGAAGGCCGGCCAAACTTGAACGTCGAAGTCGCCGGACCCAACGTCTCGCGCCGGCCCTTGCCGCAGGACTGGCTGGAACGGGTGAATCCGCGCGTGCTCGCGCCGCCGCTGATCGAGCCAGAGACAGCGCGGTTCTCGGGCCCGGTGTGGATCGAGCTGTCTGCGACCACGGCCGAGGCGGTCATCCACTACACCCTCGACGGCCACGATCCCGATGGCGCCTCGCCTCGTTACGATGAACCGTTTCTCCTCTCGCGATCGGGAACCGTGAAAGCGAGAGCCTTTCGACTCGGCGGCGACGGTGTGCCGCACGCCTCGGCGGTGAGCGAGAGGTCGTTCGTCATCGCCGGCGATCGTCCCTTCGGCTTGAAGCGGCAGCCGATCGCCGCCCGCTTGAACATCACGGAGCGGCCGGAAGACTTGCCGCCGCGGCTCTCGCAGACCGGCGTGTTCGCCTCACTGGCGGACCTGGCGCCCAGCCGTGGTCTCACGCCGTACACGCTGAACACGCCGCTGTGGTCCGACGGCGCCGACAAACGCCGCTGGATCGCCGTTCCCGGCGAGGCGCCGATCGGCTTTCGCCCGACCGGCCAGTGGAGCTTTCCCGCGGCGACAGTGCTTGTGAAGCACTTCGAATTCCCGCAAGCCGACGCTCCGCCGCGGCGGCTGGAGACGCGGATGCTGGTGGTCGGCCGCGACGGCGGCGGCTACGGCGCCACGTATCGCTGGAACGAAGAGCAGACCGACGCGGAGTTGCTCAGCGAAGCGAAGACGGAGACGATCGAGCTCTCCACCGCGGAGGGCCAACAAAGGCTTTCCTGGTATTTTCCCAGCCGCAAAGATTGTCTCGTCTGTCACACTCGCGGCGCCGGTTTCGTGCTCGGCGTGAACACGCGGCAGCTCAACTGCGACTTCACCTATCCGGAGACCGGCGCGACCGACAATCAACTCCGAACCTGGCGCCATGCGGGAATGTTTGACGAGCCGCCGGAGGAAGCCGCGATCGCCGGCCTGCCGCGGCTTGCGGCGATCGACGATGAGTCAGCGCCGCTCGTGCACCGCGTGCGATCATACCTCGACGCCAACTGCGCCCAGTGCCATCGACCCGGCGGCGCCCGCGGGACCTTCGATGCGCGGTTTGCGGTTCCCTTGGAAAAGCAGAACTTGATCAGCGGCAAGCTGATCGCGGCCGACCTGGGCGTGAAGAACGCGCAGGTCGTGACGCCCGGGTCTCCGGAGCATTCGATGCTCTACCTGCGAATGAACCGCCGGCAGGATGTGTTCAACATGCCGCCGCTGGCGAGCCACGTCATCGATCCCGCGGCGCTGGACGCAGTCGCCCGCTGGATCGAAACGATGCCGAGCGTTCCCCCGCAACGCTGAGGGCGATCAGCTCTCGCCGGGCGTCCCGGCGCACTTCGCCGCTTTCCGCCTTAATCCTTAACGCGTCAGGCCGGATCGCTTCTCACGAAGATGTCGCCGTACCGATAACCAGGCAACGACCGCTTCAAATCTCCGGGGAACGACTCAAGAAACTTTTCCAGCGGAGTCCATTCGTTGAGGTGAAATGTAGAAGCTTCCGCGGCTGTGATATTGACGTGGCTGCGCCCGAATTGGCGAAGACGCTCCAGGCAAGCAACCGTCTTCTGGATGTCCCGCTCGTTGAGGTGGAATTCAAAAGAGATGAGCGGGAGGGACTGACTTAGCCCTCTCAGCACCTCCAGCTCCCATCCCTCAACGTCGATTTTACAGTAAAAGGGGCGGCCGAAGTGTTGAATAGCCTGATCGAGCGTCACGACCGGGACGTGGTGCACGCCGACGATGGCGCCCTGCGAGTCCTGCGAAAGACTCGACTGTTCGTGAAATTCTCTGGCGTACAGGGCGGCGAACCCGGCGGCGCTGCCGACGGCGGCGCCCACGGCGGCCCAGTTCTTCCAGTGGCCGCAACGGGCCCGCAGCTCAGGCAGCACGGCAGGATCTGGTTCGAACGCCACAATGCGCCCGGCGCCGGCGCGTAGCAATGCTTCGGATTTTTCACCGATGTTGGCGCCCACGTCAAAGCAGACCGAGCCCGGCGGCAGCAGGCCTCGGTACATCTCGACGCAATCCCGAAGCGCCCGTAATTGGGAACGACGGATCCGCCGGGAAAGCCATCTCGCCGGACGATAGATCCCTGCAGCAATCGACAGTTGCTTCACGACACTCGTCAGGCGCATGGTTTTGCTCTCGAAGGTCGTCGAGCGCGTCTGCGGCCTGGGCGAGTGGTCGGCGATTAATTACGCCGACCGGGGCCGTGCGGACAAAGAAGCGCAGTCGATTCCGGCACGTCCGGAAATCGGTTGACCTGCTTATTCCTCCACACTCTTCCTCAGGCACTTCGGCCGGACGACGTTTTTGGCCAGGCCGACCTTCTCCAGGAGGCGGATCGTCGTCCAGGTCGGATCGACCTCCCACCACTTGTGGCCGTGGGCGGCGGAGCGTTGGTCGGCGTGATGGTTGTTGTGCCAACCTTCGCCGTGGGCCAGA
>JAHWKS010000762.1 GCA_019347795.1 Planctomycetota bacterium
CAGCCCCGCCGTCGGCTCGTCCAGAATCAGCACGTCCGGCTCGTGCAGCAGGGCCTGGGCCATGCCCACGCGCTGACGGAAACCCTTGGACAGCTTGCCGATCGGCTTGTGGAACACGCTGCCGAGTTGGCAGAGCTCGACGACCTCCTCGATCCGCCGGTTCTTGCGATCGCGGTCCATGCCGCGGGCCTCGGCGAAGAACTCCAGCAGGCTGTGAGGCGTCATGTCCGGGTAGAGCGGACCGTTTTCCGGCAGGTATCCCAGCCGCTGCGAGCCGGCCAGGCGATCGGTCATCATGTCGTGCCCGGCGATGCGGGCCGTCCCCTCCGACGCCGAGAGGTAGCCGGTGAGCAGCTTCATGGTGGTGCTCTTCCCCGCGCCGTTGGGGCCGAGGAACGCCACCACCTCGCCGCGATGCACCTTGAACGACACGTCACGCGTGGCGGCAAAGATGCCGTAGAACTTCGAGAGCCGATCGGCCTCGATCATGGGAACTGCGTCGGGAGCGTCTTTCATGCCGTAGTAGAGCCAGGGTGGGGCGGGGCGAAAGCAGTATGACCCATCACTTTACGCAAACCGGGGCCGTACTCAAGTCCCTACGGCGGCAATTCGCAGGTGGTTCGGCAGCTTGGGGAGAAACCGCCGGGTTTTCCGAATCCTGGAGCGTCCCGACGGAAAAATGCACACGGTGATTCGGGCGGGCCTACAAACATCAGTGGTTAAATAGGAATTCTTTGCTGCTGAGAAGGCTCCAGTACAAGTCCTCCACCACCAGCCGGCGCTCGTCGGCGGGCGCGGCCGCGAAGACGTCGCGGAGTTGCTGTCTCTCGCTCGGAGTCGGCAGCCGCGAGAGACAGGCGAGGTACGCGGTGTCGATGATCTCCTCATCCGTGGCGCCGGCGGCGATTTGCCTGGCGATCCGGCCGTCGGGCGATTGGAGCTTGTTCATCAGCGTGTCGCCGTTGTAGAGGTGCAGCACCTGCGTCATGCTCGGCTCGGCGGTCCGCTCGCACTCACACGTGATCAGCCGCTCCGGCCGGCCGAAGGTGTTGAGGAAGTACGAGGCGACATCCACATCCGGCAACTCCAGGGCCCGCGTCCCCTTCGGGTAGTTGGGGAACTCTGCGGGCACGCCCGTCGCCTGCGACATGGCGTCGAGCATCACCTCCGCCGGCAGCCGCCGCGGGTAATAGCGCGAGTAGAACCGCTCATCCGGCCCATTCCCCGGCGTCGGCTCGCTGGAACGCTGATAGGCGGCCGATTGCAGGATGGCCCGCATCAGCTCTTTGAGGTCGTAGTTCTGCTCGATGAGGTAATCCGAGGCGGCGGCGAGCAGCTCCTCGTTGCTGGCCGGGTTGGTGGCCCGCATGTCATCCACGTTCTCGACCAGCCCCACGCCAAAGAAGTTGGCCCACACGCGATTGACGATCGAGCGCGTGAAGTAGGGGTTCTCCGGCGAGGTGAGCCACTCGGCAAGGTAGACGCGGCGGTCGGTCGTGCCGTCGAAGGGGAGCGGTTCGGCATCCAGCGGCCGGGGCGGCTGCGGTCGGCCCGTGCTGGGTTGGAGCAATTCGCCCCGCACGTCGGTGAAGACGACGCGGTTGCCGTCGCCGCCGCGGAAGTCGCCTCCCCAGCCCTTCGCCCGCACGCGGGAGAAGAGGTTGGCGAAGCCGTAGTATTGGTCGTTGGTCCACTTCTCGAGCGGATGGTTGTGGCACTTGGCGCAGTTGATCGCCAGGCCAAGGAAGGCCTGCGAGACGGTCTCGGCCATCTGGGTCGGCTCTTGATGGAGCGCGTAGAAATTGGCGGCGCCGTTCTCGAACGTCCCGCCGCGGGCGGTGACGAGGTCCCGCACCAACCCGTCCCACGGCGTGTTGTCGGCCACCTGCTCGCGAATCCAGCCGTAGTACGCCTTGAGGGCCTCGGGCCGCAACCGCTGTCCGCTCACCAGCAGCAGGTCGCTCCACTTGTAGGACCAGTAATCGACGAACTCCGGCCGGGCGAGCAGTTCCTCGATCAGCCGGTCACGCCGGTCGGGCGACTCATCGGCGAGGAACTCCTTTACTTCGGCCTCGGTGGGCAGGACGCCGATCGTGTCGAGGTAGGCCCGGCGGAGGAAAGTGGCGTCATCGCACGGCGGCGAGGGAGGCAGGTTCAGGCTTTGAAGCTTTTCCAGAACGATCTCGTCAATGAAGTTCCGACGCGGCGCCTTGGCGAATGTCTGGGCGGGCACGTCGTTCTCATAGGGGACGCTGAGATATGCGAGGGCGTTGATGTTCAGATACCAGACTTTGACGGCGCCTTCCCCGGCGCCCATTACTTCGACCAGTCCCTGCTCATCGACCTGCGCGACCGATTGATTGACCGCTGTGTACTTCGCCCAATGCGTCACATCCTCCACGTGCCCGTCGCTGAAGTGGGCCAGCACCACAAGCTGCTGCCGGACGCCGACCGTCTGCTGTGAGTGCGGCGGCAGCACCTCCAGCCGCTCGATAATTGGGTCATCGTCGCGATGGGAGGGCGTGCCGCCCGCAATCCACTCGGCCAGCACGCGATATTCGAGGCTGTCGGTCTCAAACCGCACGCCGCCTTTGTGCGGCACGGCGCCGGTGGGTTTGGTGAGGATCAAGCTGCGGCCGGGATCGCTCGGCACGATCCGCCGACCGCGGGCATGCCGGGTGAGGTATTCGTAGTCCGCATCGAGGTCGAAGCCGAAGAGCGTCAGGCGAAAGCCATTCTTGCCCGCCCGCGCTCCGTGGCAGGCGCCGCCGTTGCAGCCCATCTTGGAAAGCACCGATTCGACATGATTGCGGAAATTCCACTGGAACGGCGCCTGCTGGCCGGTCACGGTCACTTCGGCGACCGCCGTCTGATCGCCGACGCGAGCCGTGATGGTCGCCGTCCCATTGGCGACGGGAATCGCCACGCCGCCCTCGGTACGCACGATGTCTGGATCGCTGCTCTCGAGGACGACATCATCCCACACCTGTCCCGCGAAGGCGTCTCCCTCCATTCGCTGGACCAATAACCGTTGACGGGCCTCGGTGGTGGAGAGGGAGATCGTGGTCGGCAGCAGCGAGATCTCCTCGCTCGCAAGCGCCGGCGAGAACGAGAACCCAAGCAGCCAGAGAATCGCGCACAGGCGAGAGTCGCAACGCATCGGGAAGAGGCGGGGAAAGAGGCGGTGATGAGCAATGTTGGAGTTCACGCTTTAGCGTGCTTCGAAACACGCTAAAGCGTGAACTCCAACTCAACTAAAACAACTCGGCGATCTCGTGCTTGCCGAAATCGACCAGGGGGAAGGGGCGGCCGGCGGGGCCGGGGAGGGCGGTTTCCAGATCGAAGCCGAGGCTGTGGTAAATCGTGGCCACCACCTCGGAGCGCCCCACCGAGCCGTGCGAGGTGGTGGGGCCCGGTTAACCCCGCCCAGGGGTTCCGCGGGCCGCCGCGGGGGGGGGTGAACGGGGGCCCCACCCCGGGCGGCCCGGGGGGGGGCCCCGCCGGGGGTGCGCCCGCAGCGGCGCTAATGGCGCCCCCGCCCCCGCCCCGCACACC
>JAHWKS010000033.1 GCA_019347795.1 Planctomycetota bacterium
TACTCGCTCGACTTCAACGAGCGCTGCCAGAACGTGGAGTACGTGCTGGAATTCCTGGCGAAGCTTCGCGAACGATCGCCGCAGGCGCTGGACCGCGTGCAGTACATCGAGCAGCCGACCCATCGCGATCTGCGGGCGAATCCCGAAAACCGCATGCACGCCGCGGCGAAGATCAAGCCGGTCGTGATCGACGAGTCACTGATTGACCTGGAAAGCCTCCATCTGGCCCGCGAGCAAGGCTACTCGGGCGTGGCCCTCAAGGCATGCAAGGGACATAGCGAGGCGATTCTGATGGGCGCCGCCGCGCAGAAGTACGGGATGTTCCTCTGCGTCCAGGATCTGACCTGCGTCGGCGCCTCCTTCCTGCACTCCGCCAGCCTCGCCGCCCGCATGCCGACGATCGCCGCCATCGAAGGCAACGGCCGGCAGTATTGTCCCGAAGGCAACCGCGGCTGGGACGAGCGGTATCCCGGCATGTTCCAGATCACCGATGGAACCGTCGGCACGGCGGAGTTGAACGGGGCGGGATTAGGTTACGCCTGATTTTCACTCCGGAAAAACGCGTTCCGACCGGGGGATGCGCCGCCGGAGGTTGGCGGCGCCGATGTAGAGGTTCTCGGCCGGCTCGGCGCGGTTTAGGTGCTCGTAGCGGTCTTCGATGGCGCGGAAGCGATCCATGTGGAACGGGTGCGTGCGGAGGAAGGCGGGCATGAAGTCGGGGCCTTTGCCTGCGTCGCGGCGGTGCATCGCCAGGAACAGCTTGCCCATTTCGCGTGGGTCGTAGCCGGCGCGGTAGGTCCACGTGGCGCCGTCGAGATCGGCCTCCGCCTCGTCCTCGGGTCGGAAGGGCCTTGTGAACATCCGCATCATCGTCCCCGCCGAGGCGAAGAACTCCTCCGGCGAAAATGCTCCCTGCCCGCCGAACGCCGTCTGGGCGAATTTCGAGCGCCGCAGCGGCAAGAGCAGATGCCCGCGATCGAGGTGCGAGAGTTCGTGCCCCACCACGCCGACCAGGGCCGCTTCGTTCTCGCAGAAATCGAGCATGCCGCGGAAGAAGAACAGCGTCCCGCCCGGGAACGTGCGGGCGTCGGTGGTCGGCGAATCGACGACGTAGATCGTCAGCCGCCGATACTTCCGGGCCTTCTCCATCTGCGGCCGAACCGTCTCGACCAGGCGCCGCAGGTACTCCACGTCGCGGCCGCGGTCTGTCACTTCGGCGCCCTGCTGTTTCAAATGCTCGATGTACTGCCGAGCCGCCGCATTGCCGAAGCGCTTCTCCTCCTCGAAGGAAATCTTGACGCTCTCCAGCCGGCGCCGCTCCTCCGGCGTTTCCTCGCCGAAGAGGCCGTTGAAGAACGCCTGGGGGTCGGCGAAAGGAAACGCCCCGCGCGGCTGCTGCGCGGCCGCGGCAGGTGCGACCAGGAGGCTTACCGCGAGGACAAGAATGTTGCGAACGTGGAAAGGGATCATCACCGCCATTCTACTATTCCGCCGCAGCTAGTTTGCAACCATATCCAGGCGCATAAACGTGCTGCCCTCCAAATTTCCCCACTTGCCGGTCGTGTTCCATTATTCCGACAAATAGCGGGTGGCAAAAAAAAGGATCGCTCACAGTGGTGACGCTCACGGCAGCCGTAGGTCGAGCGCATTTGGGGATCAGGAGCGACTGAACCACGGTGAGAGATTGATGACCGCATCGCGCACTTCGCTTGGTTGCATCGTTCCCTTGCTGGAGAGAATGTCGATAAGGTCTTCTTGTCGGCTGACCTAGAGCGAGACGGTATAGTAGGCGCTGTTCGTGGACCCAGTGAAGCCAATGTTTCTGTTCGCTCGTTGGCACATCGAACACATAACGCTTTACGCCGGCGTCGGGACACACCCACCAAGGCGCTAACCCTGACTCGTCGCTCATCGTCGCGTTCGCCAGCTCCTCAATTCGTGTCCACGGACTTGTGCCTTCGGCCAGCGTGTCAAATGCCTCTGCAGCCAGCCGCTTGGCGATGGAACGGCGAATGGACAGGCCCCCAAAACGCTGGATGCGGCCCTCGCGTTGTTCCAGGTCAACTGGGTTGCGGCACAAGTCCCAATGCACAAGTGTGTCGCACCAGGTGTGGAAGTCGAGTCCTTCTTGGCCGACGGACGTCGTGGCCACCACGTACGGCCAAAAGGGCGTGTTGAACGCTCTTCGCAGTTCGTCGGTTCGGATCGGCTTCTCACCGTGCTCGTCGAGGCTTGCGACGCGCGCCTGCACAAACGGCAGCGCCACATGACAGCGAAGGGAAAACGTATCGCCGTTCTTGTCGCCTAGCGGGTGTAAGAAGAACAAGCCACTCTTGATGCTAAAGCCATCACGCAACTCCTCAGCAAGGTCTTCTTCTGAGAGGCTGCGAAGCCGCGATGTGATCCATAGGTGTTCATCAAGCACGGCTTCGAGGTTGCCCTCCACAACGGCTCGCTGAATCGCCTCTGGATACGATTCACTGCCGCGACGCAGGACGCTGTAAAACCAACGCTGATCGAGATAGTTTCGAAGCCCCGTCCATGTCGCGTCCAAGGTGTAGAAAAAGCCGCCCTCATCGACAGCATGTATCCAATGACGCCGGAGCGCGCGGCCAATGACAACCCCGGGTGCACCAAAGGCGTGCTCGACCAACTCGTTGAACACGGCGTGTGAAATCACCTCGATCGGTTTGGACGCTTCGGCATCCCAGTCGCGCAGCAGTTGTGCAAGCCCAGCGTCCTCATCGCTCGTCGCAAGTTTTTTCCTTTTTCTTATCTCTTTTAGCAGCACCCACCAGTTGTTACTAATCCAGTGCCACATGCCCGCGCGATTTTCCAGGCGTGCTAAAAGCCGCCACATCGGCAAATGCGGCGCTCTGTCGCGAACGACGACGCCCAAGTCGGTGAGCATCCTCTTGATTTGATGACGGATTTCACGACGAACATCGCTTGGCCGTTGACTTTTGGCGGTCAAGGGTTCGGTTGCCTCAACGAGCAGCGGCGAGGGATGAAACAGGCCCAACAGCGCTTGCCGGCCTTCGGTTGCCGCCAGCAGCCGCCGGCGCGTCACGTCTGCGTAGCCGAGTTTCTCGCTTCCCAGCGTTGCTGACTCAAGATCGAAGCTCAGCGCCGCAGCGATCGCCTGTGGAACCGCTCGGAACCGGCTGAACAACAGGATCTTAGAAGGCGTGTGCCGCTCATCCTTCCAAATTCCGCGAAGCGACCACCACGGCGCGGTAGGAGGCAACCACGGCACACCCAGTTGCCGCGTCGGGACCAGTTCGCGCAATGCCCGGAGCCGGGGGTGCGGCCATAACTCGGGGCACTCAAAGCGATCACGCATGGCCTCATCAACGCGGACCGCACCATCGCTTTCGACAGATCGTGCGGACTTCCAGGCAACATAGTGGGTGCCCATCGTCTGCATGGGGAGCGGTATCGACGTCCAGTACGGAACAGCACTGGAACGATGCTTGTCGTCGAAGCTCTCGCACATGTGTTTGAAAATGGCCAAGTCCGCGCCAGCCACCTCGGCTTCGATAGTTTCCGTCTGCAGGTCCGCCCAGCCGTCGTCGTGCGAGGCGCGTTCCGTTCGCGCCATAATTGGCCGAAGCAACTGCTCGACGTTTCTTCGTGCAGATTGTGCCTCACTCGACTTGGGCTGACCTTTCCGAAGCTCGGTTTCGAGGGCGAGGAAGGCGTCTTCGCACTGCTGCCGTTTCTGCTTTGCAGCCCCGTCACCGCCGTACAAGAATTCGACGAGTTCAAAGAACTCTGAACGGTGTGACGCACCAGCTTCGTCTTCCCAGCGACGAGAAAAAAAACGATACGGCGTCGCCGACAGCAGAAGGAGAGCTGGTGGATTAGCCACGTCGTCGCCACGAAGCCGACCAATGACCCGTCGCTCCGCTTCGTCGATGTCCGGATTCAGAAGGTCCCGGAATCGTTGAAACTCGTCAAAGATGACCAGGTCCGGCTGCACTTCCTCGACCGCACTGGCGGCCAGGGCATTGCGCAGGTGCGCGATGAGTTCGAGGTGGTCAAGGTCGCGGAGCACGGGCAAGAGCTGCTGGTAAGGCTGCAGGTTGAACTCTTGCCGCACAGATCGCACAAACGCTTCACGCAACGCGGTGTTGCCTGCCTTTCCCCTTTGTTGCCTTACAGTAGACGTCCAGTGAACCGTCGCGCTGCGCTGAAAGACATTCCGATTCCATTCGGTGAAGAAATGAGGCCAGGCGCGTTCGACCAGCGCGTGAACAAGGGCGCGTTCTTCCTGGCGACCGTCGCGGCTCTGCCTCCTCCGGATCGGTATCGAAGTATCCGGCGTCAGCGAATACAAGTGCAGTCGCGGGTGGCTGGGACGCTCGTAGGCTGGCAACAGCGAAAGTCGATCCACTTGGCAATCGGCATCGTAGCGCTCATTGGACGGAATTACTTCGAGCAGTTTTCGGCGGTTCTGTCGTGCGATTGCCAAATTGCTACACAAATAAAACACGACCAATGGGCGCTCACGTCGGATTGTCATCCGTCGGATCACGTGTTGAGCTACGACCGTCTTTCCCAAGCCGACTTCATCTGCGACGAGGAAGCGACGAACGCGCCGCCGAACTCGAAACGCCGACATCACGGCGTCCACCGTCGCTTCCTGGAATGGCTTAGGAACGGTCATGATTGCTCACGTAACCAACTCGCGCCGAATCACTTGCCACGTCTGATGAAACTCTTCAATGACTCGCTGTTCTGCTTCTGTTCGTTCTGCGTCGTCTTGCTCGCGGTAAAGCTTCAAGTAGTGCTGGAGCTTGCGGTCGACAAAGGCCAAGCTCCCCGGATCACGACTCCAGGACTTAAGAACCTCTTCGATGGTCGGTGCCCACCATACCGGCCTAGCCACCTGCCCCTTCGTGCCTTCGGTCTTGCGGCGGTCGGAGTCCCAATCACCGCCGCCATCGCCGAGGGGATCGCCGGTGAGCAATGAGCGTATCCATTGCAGGAAGGTGCGGGGGTCGAGATAGCGCGCCAACGCTTGGCGGTCCCGATCATCGTCCGGAGGCGGGTCCATTTGAGCGCGCTGAAGCCACGATAGTGCCTTGTCCTCTAATCGGAGGCAACACTGAATTAGTTCCGTTTGCTCGCCGGGGGCGACCTGGGGCAGTCGAATTGCCGAGGTATTCGGAGTCCATAAGATCAAGCTGCCCCCCAAAACCGCGACGTGCAATGTGATTTCCGAGTCGTCAGGATGTGGAGGAGCATCTGCATTGAGAAACGGAAGCTCGTCATTCAGGGTTTGCGTTACCGCCCAGCGGTTGGCCACTTGCTTTCGAGCTTCTTCCAGTCTCTCTTCAACCTCGTCGGGTTCAATTGGTGACGGAAGCTCGTCTAGTCGGACGGTGTTGGCCATGTCATGGACGAACACCTCCAAGCCGTGAGAGACGTCGCGATTGACGGCCGCCTTTGCGACGATTTCGATATTGGGACCGAACCACCCACGCTGCGTGGCGTTTGCGCTGCCGGTCCACAAGGTGTGCCCACCGGCGTGCTGGGCCAGAATCAATTTCGCATGGAGCCCTCGTGCTTCGACCTCTTCATCCTCGGACGCCGCATTTTCCGACTCTGCTTCGTCCGACGCCTGTATGAAATCAGGTTCTGGCGCGTCCAAATACAATAATTCCGTGAAGCCGTTCAGCGGTTTTTCGCCCTGTTGCGCAACCTTGCTCAGCTCGGCCTGCGTCGAAATCAACAGGCGGCGCGTTCCTGCCTCGCCCCACTGTCCCAGACGACGAATCACCGTTCCATCAAGAAACGGGCTGATGACGACCAGTTGCGTCAATCCGTCTGGCGGCGTCGGCAGATCACGCCCCGATGTTTCATTGCGAAGCACAACCTCGTTGACCCCGCAGCCGGCTGGACATTGCCAGTGAATGCCGCGGAGCTCCGAACGCAAGCGAGTCGGCGCAACGCCGGGGAGCGCTGCGCGCGTCGCGAGCTCGAATCCGAGTTCGGGGATGCCGTCGATCACGGCCCCTTTGGTTGCCTGACTCCCTACGAGCGTTAAGCCAATATCCCATGACATGCTGCGTGTCAGATTCCGGCTGCCAATCCAGAGTCGCCACTCGGTATTGTCATCGGACTGAAGTTTAACCAACGCGATCTTCGGGTGCCACGATGCCTCTTGCTCGTTGACGACCACCTCGCGAACATAGCGGTCGAGAATGGCGAGGATTTTGGGAGCCTTCGCGGGGGCGACGATGCGGCCCGCCTGGACGACAAGGCGGACGCGATCATTTAGCTGGTCAACGGCATTGGCAAAATCGACTTTGCTGCCCGAGCCTCGGTCGTCGTCCAGGCCGGCGAGTGCAAGCAGCACCGCAACCAACGCCACCAAATCGGCCGAGTAACTGGCCAACAGCGCATGCTCGACGTGCCAACCAGGTTCGGGTCGCAGCGCGTCAAGGTAAGGGATGCTAGGCCATTTTTTGTCACTCATGCTGCACCATTCACGTCCATCAGCAGTTGCCGCACATTTCCCCAACGAAAATGTAACGGAGTCGCTGTTGGATGTTCGTCCGGGTTCCATTCGAGCCGTTTCTCTCGGCCCGCTAGGCTGCGACTCAAGCGGGCACGCCGCCACTTGCGCCCGAATTCAGCATGCTCATAAATGTCGTACAAGTCGCTGAACTGACGGCCTTGCCGATTCAGCCATAGCTGCGTCGCCCGCAGGACTTTAAGGATGCCTTGATTGATGCCAGGAGCGTCATGCTGGATTTCTTCGATCTGCAGTTGCGAAGCATCGCTCCCGTACTCTTCGATGACCTTTAAAAGCTTCGCTCGATGAACGTTGTCGGTCGCAACCTCATCATGCCTTTCGCGCATGTTCTCGACGAGTGCCGCATAGATGGCTCGTCCGACGGCCGAAATGGCCGCTGCCTGGCGGGCACGGCGCAAGGCAACAACATCTTCGTCGTCCGCGACGTCTCGCACCTTGGATCCCCACATCGAAGTGCGGTCGGTCAATCGCACGTCATGTTCCACCAGGCGCGACATAAGCGACGGTACATTCTCCGTCCCTGGGCGTGACACGGCGAGAAGACACCCGCGAATGAATGCCCTCTCTGTGGAAGCAAGGTCGAAGTTCAGCGGAGAGCTGAAATCGCTCCACTCCTTTGGCGGGGCTGGAAGGCTGGAAAAGATCGGCATCGCTTCTTCCAGCAGTTGCTTGTCGTCGTCGTGAATCCGCAAACCAGATGAGTTCCGGGCAATCGCCCGGTGAACAGATCGGCGTGACGGATAGCTTCCATCGGCCAGTGGTCGTAGAATACGCCACGTGCCCAATGCGGTCCAATAGACCGTTGAAGGCGGCTGGCTGGTCGCCTCCGGATAAGTCAGCTTGCCAATAATTCCATGCTCGTTTGACTTGATGAGCCGGCCAGCCAACACGATTTCAGATTTCTCAAGCGCCGCCGATACCTGCTTTCGTTCGCCACGTTCGATTAGGCGAAGATAGAGCCACGGCACAAAGAGCACGTAGCGCAGGCGCGTGTGCAGCACCGAGGTTCCGGGAAAGAATCGATCTGCGTAGGCTTGGTGCAGGGCCAGGAACCCGATCTCGTCGCGCACGCCTTGCACGTCGTCCCGCAAATGTGTTTCCGCGCGACGAAGCGCCTCTCGAGAAAGAAGTGTCCATCCAAGGCTCGGTTTCATTGGCTTCCCCCGGGCGCGTACCCCGTGAGCCGATCCCGAAAAAAAAGTCGTCGAGGGGATACAGGCTTACGCGTTGGCCATCCCTCGATAATGCAATACCGGAGGCAGTATAATCAATGATGCCACTCGCCGTGCGGGAGATGCTGGCGATGCCGATTCACGATTGGACGCGGGTTCGCGCCAACCGCTTCCACGACTTCCATCAATGCTGGACAGTGGCCATTTGCAATGCGCTCAATGGCAGCGTTTTGGCCGGCGGTTATTTCGCCATGATCGAGCGAAAGACGGGCGGTCCCGAGGCGGACGTGGTGACGCTGGAACTGCAGCCGCCGGAGAGTCCGGTCCCGGGCGGTTGCCGTTGAGGTCCATCCGCCGAAAGCTCGATACGTGGCGCGGGCGGAAGCCGTCGGATACGCCAGGAAGGCGAATCGCATTACTGTTCGCCATCCCGACGGCGAGGTCGTGGCGATTCTGGAGATTATCTCGCCGGGCAACAAGGATAGCCGACACGCCGTCCGCCAGTTCGCTCGCAAGGCGGTCGAATATCTCCACGCCGGCGTGCATCTGCTGATTGTGGACCTGTTTCCTCCCAGCCGTCGCGATCCTCAAGGGATTCGGAATGAGGGCTCTCCGACATAGCGAACGCGGGACCGCCCAATAACATAATTGCGGTGGAGGAGATGCAGACCGGCGGCTCGTACTTGACCCCGCAATTGCGTATGCTCTCGAGAGATTGGCCTTACCGTCTCGACACCAGGGTGCGCGACGCTCGCGATTAGCCGGGGGCGCGCCAAACCCGTATCCAAAGGCGCCGGCGACCCGCTACTTTAACCGCACCCGATCTCCACGATGCGACTTGGACTTTACGGCGGTTCTTTCGATCCCGTGCACTACGGGCACCTGCTCCTGGCCGAGTGCTGCCGGGAGGAGCTGGCGCTGGATGCGGTGTGGTTTCTGCCGGCGGCGGTTTCTCCCTTCAAGACGGGACGCACGGAAACTCCGGCGAAGCATCGCGTGGAGATGCTCAAGCTGGCCCTGGCGGGGCACGAGGCGATGAACGTCTCAACGCTGGAGATCGATCGCGGCGGGGTGAGCTACACCGTCGAAACGCTGGCGGGGATTCGCGAGCAACAGCCCCAGGCGGAGCTGTTCTTCCTGATGGGCGGCGACAGCCTTCGCGACCTGCCCTCATGGCGGGAGCCCGGCCGAATTTGCGAGCTGGCTATTCCCGTGGTCGTCCCGCGGCCCGACGCCCCACCGGTCGATTACGACGTGCTGCGCGGCGTCGCCTCGCCGGAGCGATTGGAGGTCATCCGCCGCCGCGAAGTCCAGATGCCGCAGATTAACCTGAGCAACACCGATCTTCGCCGCCGCGTCGCTGCCGGCCAGAGCATCCGCTACCGGACGCCGCGGGCCGTGGAGAAGTACATCGAAACACACGCGCTGTACCGGGAAGGCGATGAGGAGGAATCGTCGGGACTTGCCAAAACGATTCCGCCGCATCAAACTTAGCACTTCACACTAACCCGAAGCGTCAGAGCGTCAGCGAGGGTCTTGCGAGGTTCCCGTCTCGCTGACGCTTCGGGTTGGTATTTCCTCCGCATTGTCGATTCAAGAAGCACAAGCGCCAGCGCCGAAGAAACCGAATATGAACGCAGTTTGCCCATCTCGATTCGCCTGTTGTTGCGGCTTGCCGGCCCGCGGCCCTTCGGGAGGATTGCGTTTGTAGTCGTTCATCGCTCGCTATTGAACACGCAAAGACTCGCAGGGTTGGGAGCCGCCGCTTCCAACCCTTTTTGTTTGCCTAAAAGCCACGCTTCGCGCCATGACTGCTGACGGCTGGATCACGCTGGGACTGGTAGCGTTCATCCTGGTTGTGCTGGTGAAAAACCTGGCGCCGCCGGACCTGCTGTTTCTGGGCGCCACGGCGCTGTTGGCGCTGTTGGGCGTGATCTCGCCGCAGGAGGCGTTCGCGGGGTTCTCCAACCCCGGGATGTTGACCGTGGCTGCGCTGTTTGTGGTCGCAGCGGGACTGCGCGAAACAGGCGTCCTGGATCACCTGGGGCGACGCATTCTCGGGCGGGCGAAAACCGAGCCGCAGGTGATGGGCCGGCTGGCCGGCGTCGTGCTGCCGCTTTCGGCATTTCTCAATAACACGCCGATCGTGGCGATGTTCATCCCGGTGGTGATGGACTGGTGCCGCCGGCATCAAGTCTCGCCGTCAAAGCTGCTGATTCCGCTCTCGTTCCTCGCCATCCTCGGCGGCACGTGCACGCTCATCGGCACCTCGACCAACCTCGTGGTAAGCGGGCTGATGATCGAAAGCGACATCGAAGGCATCGAGCGCGGGATCGGCCTGTTCGAGCTGGCGCCGATCGGCATTCCTTACGCGGTGATCGGCTTTTTTTACCTCGTCGTGTTCGGCCGCTGGCTCCTTCCCGAACGCAAGGAGCTGCTGGAGCAGTTGGGCGAGGCCCGGCGGGAATACCTCGTCGAAGTGATGGTGCAGCCGACCTGCCCGCTGATCGGCCAGAGCGTGGAGAACGCCGGTCTGCGGCAACTGCCGGGCTTGTTTCTCATCGAGATCGACCGCAACGGCGAGGTCATCGGCCCGGTGGGTCCCGACGAGTTGTTGGCCGCGAACGACCGCCTCGTGTTCACGGGCGTTGTGAGCAGCATCATCGAACTCGAAAAGATACCGGGCATCGTCCCTGCGGCCGATCCTGCGTATGAGGTGGCCCCGCAGAAGCAGAGGCGGCGGCGATTGTGCGAGGCGGTAATCTCGGCCAGCTCGCCGCTGATCGGGCAGACGATCCGCGAAACCGACTTCCGCGCATCGTACGGAGCGGCGGTGGTCGCGGTGCATCGCAGCGGCGCCCGCGTCGAAAAGAAGGTGGGCGACATTCGCCTCCGTCCCGGCGACACGCTGCTGCTGCAAACCGGGCCGCACTTTCTTCGCGCTCATCGCAATGACCCGTCGTTCTATCTGGTGAGCGATGTTGAAGAATGGCGGCCGATCCGCTACGACCGCGCGTGGCAGGCCCTGGTGCTGTTTGTGATTCTGCTGGTGCTGATGACGACCGGCGTCACCGACACGCTCACCGCCGCCGCGCTCGTGGCGGTGTTGATGGTGGCCGTCGGCTGCCTCTCCGCCGGCGAGGCCCGCAGCAGCATCGAGTGGCAGGTGCTGATCACGATCGCGGCTTCGTTCGGCGTAGGGGCGGCGCTGGAAAACTCCGGCGCCGCGGCGACCATAGCCGGCACGCTGTTCGACGCCACTCAGGCCTGGGGACCCGTGGCGGCGCTGGTGTGCATTACCCTCGTCGCCTCGCTGATGACCGAAATGATCACCAACAACGCCGCCGCCGTGCTGATGTTCCCCTTCTGCCTGCAGACCGCGTCGCTGTACAATGCGGACCCGCGGCCGTTCCTGATCGCGCTGGTGCTGGCTGCCTCGGCCAGTTTCATGACCCCCATCGGCTATCAGACGAACCTGATGGTCTACGGTCCCGGCGGCTACCGCTTCACCGATTTCCTGATCGTCGGCGCTCCGCTCAAGCTGGTGCTGACCATCGTCGCCGTGCTGCTGATCCCGCTGTTCTGGCCGTTTTGAGACCGACTGCGTCTGCACGGAGGAGCCGCGGCCAAACCAGCAGGTGTCCAGAGGCGCCTGTGCGTGTGCACCTCCGCTTCCTGAAGGATGCGCGTGAACGCGGCGTAGTTATGTCGCTTTCTTGGCGCGGGCTTAGGAATCACATGGCCCGTCGCCATGCCAATAGTTTGCCGTCTGCGGGCCAGCGACCAAGCCAACAGCAGGGCCAAAGTCCTTGGTTGTATGCTGCAAATAATCGTTCCCAGAAATTCTGGGTTCTTCCATTGAATGCCCGATTTTTGCAGCATTCCATCATGTCGCAAGCGATTTCATTGATGGCAAATTCGCGACAGTAATCAATGCTTCTATCTGGACCTTGAGGTCCAGCAGGAAGTATTTGCCGAAGGTGGTCGTGAAGATACATCGGACTGTCCGCTGTCCACTTTATAGCGAGGGACTTGCACTTGTTTATTTCAGCTTCGTGCTCGTGTTCCCAAGAATACCACTCCGTTGTCTGGATGTATTCAGCGATCAAGCTCCCGCGTAAACCCCCCCAACCCTCTTCGTCGCTCCAGTCGATTTCCCCGGTATGCGGCCATGTTTCGGGCGTGAGGATACCGTCGGACTTGTACGCAACCATGAATCGTGCTTCATCGCTTGCGAACCCTGCGGCGTCAACGGCCCTGACGAGATCGTTCGTCACGGTAATGTCGTCACGTTCTTCAGGCGGTCCAACACCGGCAACGATCCCGTCAGAGAACGTGAATTCCATCACCTCGCGAACCAACTCGCGGTTGGGACCGTGATATTCGAGTTCTTCGGGGACGCACATGACGATGTGTCGCGTTCGTCTTGCGACTTTATTCCTGCTGTAACCGGGCGGCGATGATTGAGTGTGGATTGAGCATCCGCTCGACTCCGCCGCGAATCGTCATGAGCGAAATTCTTCGTAGCGGTCGTAGTCGGCCATCTTCGAATCGTCCCAGCCTTCCCGCCAGGCTTCGTCAATCGCCGGATATGCTTGCGCGGGATCGAAATCGAGGAGCGCCCGAACCCGTTCGTACGCATCCCGCGGCAGCACGACGACCTCGCGGCCCTGGACCGTCACCGCAACAGGATGGCCGTCGTCAAGCGACTGAATATGTTGATTGGTCAGGTTCATGATTGCCTCCAAGACAATTCTCACATGCATCGCACGCGATCGCAACGCGAGCTGGCTAAGAATCATTCGGCAAGTGGCCGCACGGTGCCGCACGGTCTTGCTGTTTACCACGAGGGGCGCGGGCCCGCGGACGCCGAATCCTTTTTAAGAAGTCAGGCAGCGTCTGGGCCGGGCGTCCGAAGTTTCGTGGACACGGGTAGGTAGCCCAGCGCCTCGTAGAACCGCCGCGCTTCGGCGTTGACCTCGTAGACGTTCACTTCAACCCACGGGGCGCCCAAGCGGATGGCCCAGGATTCGACCGACCGCGCGAGCAGCTTGCCAATTCCACGACGCCGCCAGGCAGGATCGACCACGAGAGCCTCCAGAACGCCCCATCGCTGTTGGATGAACACGGGGAGATCGGGCGCCGCTCGCATCCGACCGAACGCGACGCCCACGAGACGCCCTGCCTCTGCCACGAACACGGCCGAGTCCTCCCGGTTCAACAGGTCCGCGAAGTAGGTCTCGGATCGAGGCTGGTCGATCGGTTTGGTGAACATCCACGGAAGCCGGTCCCGGTGGAGCTCATCGAGCGCATCCATCAATCGACACACGCCGTCGTAGTCTTCCAACCGAGCGGGGCGAATCGTCGCTTCGTTTGAAGTCGACATGCTGCGTGCTGCCTCTCTTCGTTTACCTAACGCTCGCGTTAACCGGGCCGCGGTTAACGACATTGATTTCAGATCGCCGCGCGGCCCCGGTTGAACGCGTGGTTGGGCACTGGCAGTAGCATCCACGGAATTCATGCCATGCCTAACGCGGCCAGTATGGCGCGCACTTGCAGTTGTGGCGAGTCATAAATGTGCAGTGTGAAATCCAACGGGCGCGGCGGCGTCAGCGAGACTCGCAGCCGCTGCCGCCTGCCGACTCGGGTTTGGACACAGGCTCGCGACAGCGGTAGTCGTCGAGGCCGCGAAGAAAATGTAGCGTCTCGCCAAGCAATCAGGCTAAGTAGGCAACCACGGCGTTCGGTGCGGTAGAACGAGAAGGTATGCTCCTCTTCGAACGAGGAATGGCGCGACCGACACGAGCATGCGATCTCGCCATCTGCCAGTTCGACGCGAAGCCATACGCGGCGTGGCGCGTCGTCATCCGACGCGAAGACAGCGCGTACCGCGTGTTTGTCATCGCGTACGGACCTCATCGCGAAAGCCACTTGAGCGTCCTCTGAATTGCGTGCCCAACTTTGACGTTGAACTGACCATTGTAACACCTGTAGGCTGCGGGTTTGCAGCCTAGCACGCAGTCGGTGGATTGGCGCAAGTCGCATCGTAGCAGCGGGTTGGTCCGGGCTCAATCATGGGCGCGGCGCGTGAGGATGTTTCCGGCCAGCGCTCAATCGCGGGAGTCCGGCTGCAGGCGGTCGGCGGGTTTCTGCACCCCGCGTCCGCCGCGGTTTAAAACGTGGATGTAGACCATCGTCCAGCACTTCCGCGCCGATCACTGCGTTTCTTCAAGCGTCTGGTCCAGAAGGAGACGTGGACGAAAGAATCCCGCCTGCCGGTCCTTCGGCAGACGGGATTGTGGCGCCTACAGCAGGTTCACAACGCGCTGGGCGAGGCCTTGCTCGCCCAGGACGATGTTGAGGTGGCCGGCGGAGGCGA
>JAHWKS010000763.1 GCA_019347795.1 Planctomycetota bacterium
GTCTTGCGAAACCGTTGCGCGACGCCGGAACCCAGGGATAGCGCGTGCGCGGCTGATTGTCCCGCTCATCAGCCGCGACGCGCTAGCGTCCGGTTCTTCTCTACTGGCGCCGATTGTCGCGCAACTCCGGCGATTGTATGAACGCTGAAAGAATCGCGTCAACCAGCGGGCCTTACTCCCCCCTCTATTGACGCTGCCGGCGCGGCAGCGCAGACTCGGACGCATGGCCTCTCCCATCCGCGTGACCGTCTGGAATGAGTTCATTCACGAGCGCTCCAGCGACGTGGTGAAGAGCATCTATCCGGATGGGATTCACGCCGTCGTCGCGGCAGCATTACGGGAGCATCTGGGAGAACGCGTGCAGGTGCGGACCGCGACGCTTGATGAGCCGGACCATGGCTTGAGCAAAGCGGTCCTCAAAGAAACCGACGTGCTGATGTGGTGGGGGCATGCGGCGCATGACGAGGTGTCGGGCAAGGTAGTGAAGCGGGTGCAGAAGCGGATTCTCAAGGGGATGGGGCTGGTGGCGATGCACTCGGCGCACGCGTCGAAGATCTTTCGGCGGATGATGGGGACCGGCTGCATGCTCCGGTGGCGCGAGGCGGGGGAGCGCGAGCGGCTCTGGAATCTCGCCCCCGGCCATCCGATCACCGCCGGGCTCAAGGAGGAGTACTTCGAGCTGGAGCATACGGAGATGTACGGCGAGTTCTTCGACATCCCGCCGCCGGACGAGCTGATCTTCGTCAGTTGGTTCGAGGGGGGCGAAGTCTTCCGCAGCGGCTGCATCTGGCGCCGCGGCGCCGGCAAGATCTTCTACTTCCGCCCCGGCCACGAGACCTACCCGATCTACTACGACGCCAACGTCCGCCGCGTGCTGGCCAACGCCGCGGCGTGGGCCGCCCCGAGCGGGGCCCCCTATGTCGGCAAAGGCCGCAACATCCCTGAGCCGCTCTCGCCGATCGCCAACCCGCTCGAGTCGCACGACGACTTGCACGGTGCGCCGCCCGCCAACCGCGCCACACGATGAAGTGGTTGAAGAACCTCGGACCCGGCTTCCTGGTTACGGCCGCGTTTATCGGTCCGGGGACGGTGACCACCGCCAGCAAGGCCGGGGCCGACTTTGGCTTTGCGCTGGTGTGGGCGCTGGCGTTTTCCGTATTTGCGACCGTCGTGCTTCAGGAAATGTGCGCCCGGCTGGGACTGGTCAGCGGCCAGGGTCTGGGCGAGTCGATTCGGACGATGTTTGCGAACCCGCTTGCCCGCGGGCTTGCGGCGGGACTCGTCGTCGCGGCGATCGCATTTGGGAATGCGGCGTTCCAGACCGGAAACATCGTCGGAGCGGCCGCAGGGTTGGAGGCGTTAACCGGCGTCGATCCGCGTGCGTGGGCCGCGGCCATCGGCGTCGCGGCGTTCGTGGTATTGTTCGGCGGCGTCTACAAAGTTCTGGAGCGAGTGCTGGTGGTGCTGGTCGTGCTGATGAGCGTCGTCTTCCTGGTGACGGCGGTCCTGGTGGCGCCGGACCTCCGGCGGATGGCGGCGGGGATTGTCCCCCGCGCCCCGGACGGCTCGCTGATCACAATCGTGGCGCTCATCGGAACGACGGTCGTGCCCTACAACCTGTTTCTGCACGCCAGCGCCGTGCGCGAGAAATGGTCTGAGTCGGCGGCCCTCGAGCCGGCGCTGCGGGCCGCCCGCGGCGACGCCGTCCTTTCGATCTCGGTGGGCGGGCTGATCACCCTGGCGATCATGGCGACGGCGGCTGCGGCGTTTTACGACACGCCCAGGTCGTTCGCCGCCGTGGGCGATATGGCCGAGCAGCTCGGCCCCCTGTTCGGCCCCTCCGCCAGGTACTTCTTCGCGACAGGACTCCTCGCGGCGGGGCTGACTAGCGCGATCACGGCGCCGCTTGCCGCCGCATACGCCACGGCCGGCGTCCTCGGCTGGAAGATGAATCTCCGAAGCTTACAGATGCGCGTCGTCTGGGGAACGATCGTGATTGCCGGGACGATCCTCGCCGCCACGGCCACGCGGCCCGTTGCCGCGATTCTGTTTGCTCAGGCGGCAAACGGCGTTCTTCTGCCCCTGGTGGCGATCTTCCTGCTGATCGTGATGAATCGCCGAGATCTGCTCGGCGAGCACACGAACGGCGTCGTCGCCAATGTGCTGGGGGGCGCCGTCGTTGTGACGGCCGCCGGCTTCGGCGCGTTTCAACTGCTCAGAACGCTCGGCGCCCTTTGACCCGCGAGAATTCTGCCCGGCTTACGCGACGCGGCGGACGTTCGCCGGATGACGCAACTCAGCGGCGTGCAGGCGGGCCAGCAGCTTTGAGAGTCGCCAGCGAGCGAAGAGCCGCTCGCCGACGTGGACGCCCGCGCGCCGCAGCCGATCCGCCAGGTACGCCGGCCGGGCGTGGTAAGTGAGGGTGTTGTATCGCGTGAGCGCCGCGACGCTTCGCGAGTAGCTGTCGGAGTCGATCTCCGTCCCGATCGAGGACGACATCCGGTACACCTGCCCGATCAGCGGGTGATGCGGCTCGAACACCATCGCCTGGCAAGCCAGGCCGTTGGCCTTGGCCAGCATGGCCAGCGTGCGATTGGTGAAGTTGTAGACGTGGGCGAAGTGAAACATCTTGCCGGGAGCGGCGTGCGGCGCCTCGGCGTTGGGGCACTCCACGTACAGCCGGCCTCCCGGGTTGAGCAAGCGAACGATCCGCCGCAACTCCCGCCGCGGATGATTGAAGTGCTCGATCACGTGCACCAAAAGGACGACATCGAACTTCTCGCGGTCAGGCAGGTCCGCCAGCGTGCAGCGAGTGACCCGGGCGCCCAGATGCTTTCGCGCGAACTCCTGAAACCCGTGATGCGGCTCGATGCCTTGTGCGTCATAGCCGGCCATCTCGAACGACTTGACCGTGCAGCCGATCCCCGCGCCGATCTCCAGGATGCGGTCCCTTTCCCGGACGAACGGGCGCAGCCGCTGGAGGATGCTTTGTCCGACGCCCCACGCCCGCAGCACGCGGCGCGGCGAGGGAAGGAACTCGCCGTGGTAGTCGATCCGGTACTGCCGCGAGTAGTAGGCGTCCAGTTCGGCGTCGGTGGGAAGCGCTTCGTGGGAGATCAATCCGCAGGTCGTGCAGAGGACGGTGGTCAGTGGCTGCCCGCGACGGTCCTTGCACCCGACAAGCTGAAACTCTCCGCCGCCGCACAACTCGCACGCTTCGTCCCGCTTGGAGAGGGAAAAGCAGTCGTCGAGGCGTTGCATCGGTTTTTCCATGTTCTCCAGTCCCCGCGATTGCCCCATTCCCTGCCTGCCTTCAAGCGGGCACAGACCTCCTCATCGTCAATATCGGCCAAACCGTCGTTTGAACCTTGGGCCGATCCTGTTACATTCCGCGTTTTGCAGGATTTTCCAGGCCGGCGATCCGGCCGGCGCCGCGGCGAATGCAGGGATGCGACGAATCACCGTTTACGTTACGTGCGAGTTGGCGAAGGTGCTGGCGGTTTGCCTCCTGGTGATTACGACCGTGGTGGTGCTGGCGTTTGTGGGGCAA
>JAHWKS010000764.1 GCA_019347795.1 Planctomycetota bacterium
ATCTCATCCCAGCCGACATTCTCTCGCACCCGCCGCTCGATCCAGGCCCGCCACTGCGCGGCGACGGGCTGGGCCATCTCCGTGCTGCCGAGATAGCCGGCGTTGCTGCCGGTCAGGTCGCACAGTCGCGTCGTCCACCATGTGACGTACGCCTCGCGCTCCAGAAGCTCGTCGATCTTCTTGCTTCGCTTGTCAGGCGATGCATCGGCGAGGAACTCCCGCACCTCGTCCGGTATCGGCAGCGTCCCGATCATGTCGAGGCTTACTCGGCGCAGAAACTCCTCGTCCGTGCATAGCTCCGAGGGGACGACGCCGAACTTCCTAAGCTTGGCGGTGACCAGCTCGTCGATCCGCGTCGGCTGCGGGACCGCGGGATATCGCTCGCCCGTAAGCTCGGTGACGGGAAACATCGCGGGGACGGGGACGATGCCGTTGTCGTAGAACGCGATGATGTGCGTATCCCCCTTGCCCTCCGCCGTGACGACGCCGTCAGGCGAAACGGCGGCGACGGCGTCGTCGTTCGACTCGAACCGCGTCAGGGGCGTCACGTCCTCGCGCGTCCCGTCGGACCACACGGCAACCGCAGAGAGTTGCCTGCTTTCGCCTTCAGCCGCGAACAGCAGTTCCGAGGGCGTCGCTTCCAGCCGCACGAATTTCGACGCATCGTCGGCGACGCCTTCGACGCCGGCTTCAATCCAGCGGCGGAGCAGTTGCTGCTCCCAGCCGCCCGGCGGCAGCCGCAAACCGCCGCCGTGCTCGTCGGCGGAGGTCGGCTTGTGCAGGATCAAGCTCTCCTCGGGCGCGTCGAGATCGACGCGATCGAGCAGGCTCTCACGGTCCATCGCAAAGTCGTAGCCGAACATGGAAAGCCGAAAGCCGCCCTGTCCTTGGAACGAGCCGTGACACGCCCGGCCGTTGCACCCCAAGCGTCCCAGCAGCGGGACGACGTGCCGCTGGAAGTCCGGCGGCGGCTGCGATGCGGCAAGACGTTCGTGGATCGGGGGGAGGATGTCGTTGGCTTCTGCCGTCTCCACGTCGCTGTGAATCATCGATGACGAGGAATCACGACTTTCGGCCGGATCGCCTCTCAATGGCGGATCGACGTAGATTTCCGTCTCCGCGAGCGCGTCTTGCAAGCGCGCGAGTCCTTCGGCGGTAATCCGAGTGCGGTGGAGCTCGAGCACCTTGAGAGATCGGAGCATTTTCAACGCCTCGACGGCCTCGTCGGCGATCACCGTGTCGCCGAGATTCAGGTGCTCCAGGTTCTCCAGCGGCGTCAAATGGGCGAGGCCGGAACCCCTGATCGCGGTTCGTTCCAGCGAAAGCGTCTTTAGCTTCGTCAGCGGCGCCAGATGTTGCAGTCCGTCGTCGGTGACGGCGGTCTTGGCGAGGTACAGCCGCTCGAGTTTCGCCAGGCCCGCCAGATGGCTCAAACCTGTATCCGTGACGCCGGACTCCGAGAGCAGCAGCGTATCCAGGTTCGTCAGCTCCGCGACCGGCGCCAGCCCCGCATCCGTGATCAGCGGGCAGACGATCCCCAGGTATTCGAGTTTGCGAAACGCTGCGATCGGCGCGATGTCCTCATTCGTCACCGTTGGCCAGCTGAAGCGGACCAGCCGCACGGCCCCATCGCGGTGATACTGCAGATTCGTCCGCACCCGCGCCAGAGCCTGCACCGCCTCTTCTTCCGATAACGTGTCATCGGCGGCGGCGAATGAAATTAAGCCGCACGTCGCCAGGACGATCGCAAGAAGAGAACCAAGCCAACGCATCGATCGCATTCCCGGGAAGGCGAGGTTGTAGGAAACCCGACGGGTGGGAACGCGATTATATCAACAATGGCTGATGGATCAACAATGTTTTGGCAACCAGCAACGGGCGACGGAAGCCGTCTCACCCGATCTTCTGTTTGAGCTCATTGAGCAGGCGGATGGCGTGGCCGATTTCGGCCTTCTGGCGGTCGGGCTCTTGGGGGATCTCGCGCTCGATGGTGAGCGGGCCGGCATAGCCGATCTCGTCGAGCGCGCGGAGGTAATTCTCCATGCCCACGTCCCCTTCACCGAGCGGGACTTCCTGCCCCCATTCCTTCCCCGGATTGGCGGCCCACTTGCCGTCTTTGCAGTGGATGCTGCGGACGTACTTGCCGACCTTCCGCAACGCCTCGATCGGCTCGCCCGTGCCGTAGAGGATCATGTTGGCAGGGTCGAAATTGATGAAGAGGTTGCCGCGATCCACGTCGCCGATGAACTGCAACAATCCGTCGGCGGACTCCTGGCCCGTTTCAAGATGCAGGTTCTGCTTGTTGGCCTGACAGTGATCGCACACGTCGCGGGTCACTTCCAGCACCTCGCCGTAGAGCGGGTCGCCCGTGTCGTGCGGAACGAAGCCCAGGTGCAGGGCGACGATGTCGCAGCCGAGGACGCGGGCGAAGTCGGCAATCTCCTTCATCTCCTGGGTCCGCGCGGCCCGCGTCTCCGGCGGCACGAGTCCGACCGTCCTCGACACGGTGGGAATGTCCGCGTAGCTTTCCCCCTTAAACCCGCCGAAGACCGCGGTGAGGCGGATGTTGTACTCGGCGAGCTTCTCCAGGAACTGATCCGCGTTCTCCTGCGTGCGGGTCTGCCGGGCGGGGGCATGGAGCTGAATCGTCGGTACGCCCAGCTCGCGGGCCACCTCCAGCTTGACTCCCAGACCGGCGTCCACGCTGGCGAACACGCCAATGGGCCACTTTTCCACGATGTTTCTCCTGTGCAAGAGGGAAGCGTCGCGCGTGAATGTAAAACGTGGCCGCGGCGGTGGCAAGTAGCATCAAGCATTCCGACCTCACGCGGAATTCGCGGGAGTAGGGCCCTCGGAGGCGTCATCAGAAGTCGCTCTGCCGCTCTCCCACCCCCCGGCAGTAAGGTAGCACAAAGTTGCGCTACCTTTCCTTTGGGGGAGGAGTAAAGCCGGCGTCGCTCGGCTGGCAGCCAACCCGCGCCAACTCCAAGGAGGGCGCAAAAATGCGCCCTCCTTGTTCGCCGTTTCGATCGGCAGATCGTTCGCAATACGTCGCTCCGCAAGGCGATTCGCGAGTGCTTTGAATGGGAATTTCGTGGCATGATGGGGACATGAAAAATAACCGGCGATACTCTTCGCCGCACTTGTGTTTCCGTCGCGAATCCTGCTTTCCTGGGACCGCACGGCTTGTTCGGCGATTGTTCGCCAGACCTCCGTTTAAGTGTACACATAATCACTTCCCGGTCAAGTCTCCGGGGGAAAATTTTTTCCACGCGGCCCAGTCGCCGGGAATCCATGTTCTCAACCGAGGCGGCCGCGGAGCGCCAAGCCCGTTGGAGGGAATCACGAATCTCCTCCACGCCGATTCGGAGCGGGAGCGCGTTCGACGGACCGACCGGTCGGCCTAAACGGCGACTGGTCGCTGCGGCGTTCGGCGGACCAGCGGGTCCGCCTAAATAATTGCATTGTTGGGGCCAAAACGCGATAATCCGAAACATAGCCGGGCGTTACGGCCACACCAAACCCTCAGTCTAATGCGCAATAGGCC
>JAHWKS010000765.1 GCA_019347795.1 Planctomycetota bacterium
GAATGCGTGTGCGCATTAGTCCGGCGCCGCAGGAAAAGTCAGGATCATTCGGTGAGCGGTTCGCACAATTCAAGGGCGCGATACCTGGCCTGCCGGCGGACCTGGCCGAGCAACACGAACGTTATCGTCTGGGGACGCCGAAGCGATGAGGGTCTTTGCCGATACATTCGCGCTGCTTGCCTGGCTCAACCCTCGAGATAACGCCCACCCGTTGGCGGCGGCTTATCTTGGCGCCTTCACCGGGCGATTGGTGACAACCGAATGGGTGCTCATGGAAGTGGCCGATGCGCTATCGGCGCCAGAGGCTCGTTCGACAGTCGTGGCTTTCCTGAAAGCCGTTCGCGCGGACCCGATATTCGATGTGGTGGGGTATGTTCCGGGCGTGTACCAGGCAGGCTTCGATCTGTTTGCTAACCGGCCGGACAAAGCGTGGTCCCTAACAGACTGCATTTCCTTTGAAGTAATGAGGGAGCGGGGGTTGTCCGAGGCGCTGACGGCTGACCACCATTTTGAACAAGCTGGCTTTCGAGCCGTCTTCAAATAGCAGGGTCCGCCATCGGGACATTCATGGTTTTCGGGCCGAACCATCCGCTGCAGGCGACCGGGGCCGCTGCGAGTCTTCTACCGCTCCGGATTCCGGGGAAGTTGGTCGTTCAGTCGGCGCGCTAGGTCCCGCACGATCGGTTCCAATGCGGGATCGTCGGCGACGTTGGCGACCTCCAGCAAATGGTCGGTATCGTCGGGACGATGGACGTATAGCTCGCGGGCGACGAGGCGGCCCGCCCCGTCGCGCCACTCCGTATAGCGGTGATTCGCGGTGCGGATGGTTCGGCCGAGGCGGCGGCCGCGCTGCATCTCGCTGTACGCCGCGTTGCGATGGGGCGCCTCGGGGTCGTCGAGCAGGCGGGCGAAGCTCTTGCCTTCCAGATGCTGCGGCGGAGGCAGTCCCGCCAGCTCGCACAGCGTCGGGTAGAGATCGAGGAACTCCACCAACTGCCGCGACCCGCGCCCGCCGGCGTGCATTCCGGGGGCGCGTACCAAGAGCGGCGTGCGGGTCGAGATCTCGAAATTGGAGTGTTTGTGACCCCATGAGTCGTACTCCCCCATCTGATAGCCGTGGTCGCCTATGAAGACCACAATCGTGTTGTCGGCCAGTCCCGCATTCTCCAACGCGGTCATGAGCCGACCGAAGCAGGCATCCATGTAACTGATGCAGGCGAGGTACGCCTGCAGGTAACGGCGCAGGAAGGCCTCGTCGATCTCTTCCGGCGCCGGCATGTTGTGGTAGTTCCGCACGATCCCCTGCGTCACCGACCACGGCGGCGCGCCCTTGGGCCGGGTGCGGAACGCCGGCAGGGGAAGCTCCTGCGGATCGTAGAGACGCCAGTATTTGCGGGGCGCGTTGAACGGCAGGTGCGGCCGTAGAAACCCGACCGCCAGGAAGAACGGCTGCTCGGCGCCGGCGCGCGACTTCAAAAACGCTTCCGCCATGGCGGCGAGTTCGCCGTCCTGCATCTGATCGTCGGGCACGTCGCTGTCGTCCCACGTCTCCGCCCGCGGCCAGTCGTGAGGATGGTTGAACTCCTTTCCCTCGGCCCGCGCGTGGGCGATGAGCCGCTGGCGGAGGGCGTTCTGCTCCGGTCCCCAGACCGGCACGGACGGCAGTCGCAGCGGCTCGCTCCAGGACGCCGGATCATCCTCGCTCCCCAGCATCGACTCGGCGTAAATGTGAAAGATCTTGCCGAACGCTTGCGTGTGGTAGCCATGATTCTTGAAGTGCTGCGGCAGCGTGGTCACGTCAGGAACGGCGTCGCGCAGATGAACGCCGAAGCCGCGCAGCCCTGTGGTGTTGGGACGCAGCCCGCTGAGCATGGAGTTCCGCGACGGACTGCAAATCGCGCACTGGATATAAGCCCGCTCGAAGCGCAACGCCCGCGTGGAAAAACGATCCAGGCAAGGCGTCTGAACAAGCTCATCGCCGTAGCATCCCAACTGCGGGCGGAGATCATCGGACATGATCCACAGCACGTTCGGCCGCGGCGCCGCCGGCAGGCACGGGGTGGGAAGAAGAACGCAGGCAAGAATCAGCGATGAGCGACGAACTAGGGACATAGAGGTTCACTCAGCTAGAGAACACGTTCAATCGATCGCTCATCGACGTGGTTTACCACTGCGCCGCCTCCGCGCTGGCACAGGTGTTGCTTCGATGACCGGCGCCGGATTGTCACAGAAAGTATACGGAGCTCAGAGAGGCAAAACCGCGATGACGCTACGAATGCTGCTGCATGGACTATTCGCCGTGGGTCTGCTTCCCGCCGCCTATTGGCCTGTTTGGAGCGGCCACGAAAAACCGCGGCCGGCGTCGCTCGCGACCCATTCATCGCAGCGATCGAAGGGGAGCGTGCGGGACTGGGTGGTCGATGCGGACTCGTTTCTTCCGCCCGCCACGGAGCAGTCGTTGGCGTTTCGCGTGTGCTATAATAAGTGGCGCCCGGCGCCCTAAGCGGCGACCGTCGTCGCGGGCCGATGGCGCGGATCGCGCCGCCTCGCCCGCCTTTCTCTCTCCGGCGCCTTCTCGATTATAATAGTGGCATGATGAAGACGCTGGACCAGAAGCTCGCCGCGATTCACGCCGATCCGCACGGATGCAAAGAGTTCATCATCGCCGACGCCAAGGATGCCGACATGGCGTTCGGCATCGGGGCGCCGGGGAGATCGCCGGAATCGCACGCGGGGGAGGCCCGGCAGCGGACGCTGGCGGAGTATCGCGACCAGATTCGGCAAGTCGCGCGGCAGGCGGTGGTGGACATCATGCTGATGTCGGCCTCCACCGCCGAGGTGCTCGTGCAGGGGGAGCGGCTCTTCGACGACAGCCCCGTGACGCCGGCGGTGAGGGCGAACGACACCACCGATATCTGGATCGCCCGGGGAGGCCGCTATGCCGCGGCGCCGTCGCAGCCGTTTCGCACCACGACGATCGACCACGCGCAGTGCGGCCATCTCGACTGCACCGACGAGGAGCGGCGCCGCGGCGTGAACCTCGGGCTGTACAGCATCACGTTCAACAACCGCCTCGAGCTGGACCTGCGGGCGCTGGAGGAGTACCGCGCCTTCCGCATCGAGGCGGAGCAGAAAGGCTTCCGCCACTTTCTCGAGCTGTTCGATCCGAACGCGCCCGAGGGACTTGCCGCCGAGCAGGTCCCCACGTTCATTAACGACTGCGTGACGCGCCTCTTGGCCGGAGCCCCGCGAGCGTCGCGGCCGGTGTTCTTGAAGATGGTGTATCACGGGCCGCAGGCGCTGGAGGAGCTGGTTTCCTTCGATCCGCATCTGGTGGTCGGCGTTCTCGGCGGCAGCGCCGGCACGACGTATGACGCATTCAAGCTGATTGCCGAAGCACAAAAGCACGGCGCCCGGGTGGCGCTGTTCGGCCGGAAGATCAACAACGCCGAGCACCAGCTCAGCTTCGTGAAGTTCCTGCGGCTAATCACCGACGGCGCCATCTCACCCGAAGAGGCGGTCCGGGCGTATCACGGCGTGTTGCA
>JAHWKS010000766.1 GCA_019347795.1 Planctomycetota bacterium
CCTGCGTTCACTAATTTCCGGAGGAATTCGAATGGCGCCCGGCATGAACAACGCCGACGTTCGAAAACGGCGAACACGTCAACGAACGTTGATGGATTCCGCCCAATATAGCGGCGGCCGCGATGATTGCAACCAGCGGCGGCTCTTCGGTTACTTGGCAACGTAAATCTCGCCGTACACGGTGAGCCGGTCTTTCACGCCAACCGTTCCGAAGGCAGCGGTGAAAGGGGTGATGCCGTACTGCGTCTGCGTCAGGTAGAAGCCGCCTCGCAGCCGGATGCGATCGCCCGCGGGGACCGCATCGGCCTGGATTGTCAGGGGTTGGGTGACGCCGTGGAGCGTGAATTCGCCTTGCAGCGAGTAACGGGGATGCCCCTGCCGGCTCCGCTGCGGCATGATTGTCGCCGAATTGATCTCGAACACTGCGGTCGGGTAGTTCTTCACGTCGAGCACCTTCCTGCCGAGCATGCTGGACGTGACTTTCTTACGCGTGCCCTCGTCGATCTCCCCCTCTAATCCGAGGTAACGGCGGGCCTCGGGCGGATCGGCCACGAACGAAGTCATATCGAACACGATCCGGCCGGCCGACTCCCGCGCTCCCAGGCGCACCTGGCTTTCCAGCAGCTTGCCGACCACCGCGTGCTGATGCCCGAAGCCGGTCTTATCGACGAAGATGATCGCTTGGCTCTTCTCCAGATCGACCTCGCCGGCCGACTGGGCCGCGGCGAATTGCGTCCCGGCGGCGGTGAGAAACGTCAGAATCGCCAACGAGAGAAAAAACTTCCGAGTCATCGCTTTGCTCCTTGTGCCGGGGTTGCTGGGGATCGTCGATGGTTTGGGGCTCCACCGAACGCCGTCTGCCAGCCAAGGCGCGATTCGTCAGAGATTGTTACGCGACCCTGTGCGCATTGTGTACATGCAAACGATGTGGGGCGGCGTGACTCCCGCGCGGAGAATCGAGGCGCCGCTACTTCGTCTGAGACTATAGAATTCTCCCATGAGCCGCACTGTTTGCATCACCCCCGCGGGGCGATTGGTCGTGGCGCCGTCGCCGGAAGCGCCGGCGGCGATGGCCGCCGAACTGGCCGGTAAGCTCGACGCCGCCTTCGCGCGGTCCTCGGCCGAGGGAATCCTGCTCTTGGTCTCCGACGCACTGGACGCGCCGCTCCCCGCGGCGCTGGTTTTCTGGCGCGACTTCGGCCGGCGATTCCTGCACGACGTCTGCCAACTCGGCGAAGACGTCGAGCGGAAGTGGAGGGAGTTGGCGCCGCCTCCCGAAACGGAGCGCGACTCGCTCATCGGCGCCGCGCCGCCCATGCGGGGACTGGAGTACCTGTCTTCCGCGCTGCTCGCCAGGCTCTGGGAAGAATTGCGGGAGTTCGCGGTCGAGCGGGCCAAGGCGCATCCCGAAGGCGCCGCCGGCTTCCTGCGAAGCGTGAACCCCGTCTGGCGATTGCTGGGGCGGGTCACGTTCCATCTGGCGGAGAACAAGCGGGACGCGGCGCGTCCCTTCGCGTTCCTCGCCACCTACACGCACCGCGTTTCCAGCGGCGCCCGGCTGCAACACCTGCCGTTGGCGCAGGCGGTAAAGGAGTACGCCGGCGCGGGAAACCGGGAGCGGCTGGCGACGCTCCTGGCGCCGGTGCAGTCGGCGGCCGAGCGAAGCGAGCTGGTTCGCGAGCTGCTCCAGTCCAAGGCGATCTTTCAACCGCAGGCATGGTCGATCCGGCAGGCCCATCGCTTCCTGACCGAGGCGCCGAACATGGAGGCGGGCGGATTGGTCGTCCGCCTCCCCGACTGGTGGAATCCCCGTCGGCCGCCGCGCCCGCAGGTGCAGGTGCAGATCGGCAAAAAGCCGTCGTCCGCCCTGAGCATGGATGGTCTGCTCGACTTCTCGGTCCACATGGCCCTGGATGGCGAGCCGCTCACGCAGGCCGAGCTGCGGCGCCTTCTCCAGGAAAGCGACGGCCTGGCGCTGTTGCGCGGCCGATGGGTCGAGGTCGATCGCCGGCGGCTGCAGGAGGCGCTCGATCACTGGGACCAGCTCCAGTCGCTCCATCCCGATGGGGTCAGCTTCATCGAAGGCATGCGGCTCCTGGCCGGCGCCGAGCTGGCCGGCCGGAACGAAGAAGACGACGCCACCGCCGACTGGTCGCGAGTCGTCGCCGGCGACTGGCTCCGCGAGACGCTGCAAACCATCCGCGACCCCCGGGGCGTGAAGATGCCGCCTCCCGGCGCCGACCTGCGCGCCACGTTGCGGCCGTACCAGGCCGACGGGGTCCGCTGGCTGTGGTTCATGAACAAGCTCGGACTCGGCGCCTGCCTGGCGGATGACATGGGCCTCGGGAAGACGATCCAGGTAATCGACCTGCTGTTGCACCTGAAGACCGAGCGAGCAGCGGAAGCGACTCGCTTAACCGCGACCCAGCGGGGAGCGCGCCCCGGCTCGCCGAGCCTGCTCGTGGTCCCGTCGTCGCTGGTGGGCAACTGGAAGCAGGAGATCGAGCGTTTCGCCCCCTCGCTGCGATCATTCTACGCGCACCGTTCGGAGTGCGACGCGGAGACGCTCGATCGCGTGAGCAAGGACCCGCTCCAGGTTCTCGCGGATTTCGACGTGGTAATCACCACCTACGGACTGGCGCGCCGCGCCGAGTGGCCGGCGAAGGTCCCGTGGCGGCTCGTGGTGCTCGACGAGGCCCAGGCGATCAAGAACGCCGGCTCCGCCCAGACGAAGGCCGTAAAGAAGCTCCAATCCGCCGGCCGCATTGCCCTCACCGGCACGCCCGTGGAGAACCACCTCGGCGATTTGTGGTCGATCTTTGACTTCTGCTGCCCGGGCCTGCTCGGCTCGGCGACGCAGTTCAAGCAGTTTGTCCGGCGGCTCAACAAAGAGCAGGATGCGGCGGCCTTCGGCTCGCTACGGCGGCTGGTGCAGCCATACATCCTGCGGCGGCTGAAGACCGATCCGAACATCGTCCCCGACCTGCCGGACAAAACGGAGATGCGCGTCGAGTGCGGCCTCTCCAAGAAGCAGGCGGCGTTGTATCAAGGGGCCGTCGAGGATCTGGCCCGCCGGCTGAAGGACTCCGAAGGCATTGCCCGCCGCGGGTTGGTGCTTTCGGTGCTGATGCAGCTCAAACAAATCTGCAACCATCCGGCGCAATATCTCAATACCCCGCCGTACGCGCCGGCTGACAGCGGCAAGCTCCAGCGGCTGGAGCAAATCTGCGAGCCGATCCTCGAGCGTCAGGAAAAGATGCTCATCTTCACGCAGTTCCAGTCGATGTGCGATCCGCTGGCGGAGTTCCTCGCGGGCGTCTTCGGCCGGCCGGGGCTGGTGCTGCACGGGAAGACGCCGGTCCGCCGCCGCACGGAGCTGGTGCGAGAGTTCCAGGACGATCGCGGCCCGCCGTTCCTGGTCGTCTCGGTCAAGGCGGGCGGGAGCGGCTTGAACCTGACGGCGGCCTCGCACGTGGTCCACTTCGATCGCTGGTGGAATCCCGCCGTCGAGAACCAGGCCACCGACCGCGCCTTCCGCATCG
>JAHWKS010000767.1 GCA_019347795.1 Planctomycetota bacterium
TCGCTCGACGACCCACGATCTCCAAGCCCCGAAGGGGCGACACTCGCGGCGGCGTCCGGTGTCGCCCCTTCGGGGCTTGGAACCAGTACTAGGCAACGCATTCCACGGGCTGGCGCCCCTGGCTACATGCCTTGGTCCCTTCGGGGCCGTTCTTACGGAGATCGCATTCCGGCGTGTGTCGATCATATCCCGGCTCGGTCCGCGTGTTCTTCGCCGGCCAAACCGGCCAACCGCCGCAGCGTTTGACCGGCTTGCTCCAACTCGTAAGACGAGACGGGACGGGCCGGCGGACCGTAGCGGGATTGTTCGTAGGCGCCCACCAGGCGGGCGATATCGCCGCTCAACTCCGGCGCCAGCCGGGTAAGCGCCCGCTCCACGGCGCGGCAGTGCCACCAACTGGCGGCGGCGCCGAACTGCAATACCAGGAAAGAATCAACCGCCTGCACCAAACCGGCCGGAGAGTTCACGCGCCGCCCCGGAAGCAAACTTCGCGGCGACGCTCGCCGGAGCCTCGCCGATAACCGCTCGCCGTAGCGCCGCCATAAGGGAATGAGCAACAAAACCGCCGCGATAAAAAGCACCGGCGCGATGAACCAGCGCGCCGTTCCGGCCGCACTGCGGAGCGCGGCGCCGGAGGGCGCTTCGGGAACGGAGACGGAAAGATTCAGCCGCCGCGCCGTGTTCATGGCGGCCTCCCGTTGCCGGCGGCCCCAACGAACTCGCGGCCGGAAGTCCCGTCCTTGCTCCGCGAGAGTCTGCTGCGCGCGGCGGATGAGAGGGTTCAGGAACGACTCGCGAGAACTCTCGCCGAACGCCGCTTGCGCCACTTCCGGACGATTCGCTTGCGTGGCGGCCTCCATGAGGATCTTGTTCAGCGCCTCGTTGAGCTCCTTCCGCGAATCCCGCGCGCGACGGTTCGTCTGCGGCGGCTCGTTCTCCTCGCGAACGGGCGGACGAAATGCCGGGCGCCGCTCATTTCGCTCGGGCTCGCGCGGCGGCGTTACTGAAGGCCGGTTCGGTTCCGTGGATGGCGGGGCCGCGCGACGCCGCTCCTGCGGACTGGGGGAGCGCGGCACCGGCCGGACCTCGGGCTGCGGAGTCCGCGGCGACGACGGCGGACTCTTGGGCGGCGCCTTTTCCGGAGGCGATACGTTTCCTGGAAGTGCGGGCGAACGGTTCTCGCTGGGCGCCGGATTCGGCGAAGGCTTTCGTTGCGGCCGATTGGGCGGCGGCGCATCACGCTCCGGGAATCTCGGCGTTTCCTCCTTCGGCGGCGCCGCGGGGCCGAGGTTGCGGAAAGCCTCCGGCGCCAGTCGCTCCAGTTCCAGCGGCAGCTCGGGAGAAGCCTTCTCCGGCGTCGATCCCGGCGGCATCAGCGTGGACCGCCGCGACATTTGTTCATACAAGCGTTCGGCGAACTCGCGCGGGAACGGCGGCGCCGCGCTGGCCGGGAAAGGTCGAAACGTGGGATCATCAGCCCGGGCGAGATTGCCCGCGAATGCCGTCACGCAAAGGATCAGCCCCCACAGGCAACCGCGAGTTTTCGCCTTACCGTGCGTCCCCATGCTCACGCTTTTCGCCCCGGAGAATTCTTCATCGTTCTACACCGCAATGGTAGGGACGGCCCACTCAAGAAGCAAACCGCCCGCAGGAACGCTCCCGTCCCGGAAGCATCGAAGTTGACAGCATCCGGCCCCTTCAGTCATATTAAAGACCGTTGATGGATGCCGCCGAATCTGGAACGGGGCGGCACTCGCTTCCCGCCTCTTGTAACCTCCCCGCCATGAATCTTGCTCCTCGAATTTGCTCGGGACCACTGCGTCGCCGTAGCTTTCTGAAGACCGGCGCCGTGGGCATGGGCGGGTTAAGCCTGGGGGATGTGCTGCGATTGCGGGCCGCCGGCGAGGAGCGCGGGGCCGCGGCGCCGGACACGTCGTTGATCTTCATCTGGCTGCCGGGCGGACCGCCGCACATGGAGACGTACGACATGAAGCCGGACGCCCCCGAGGACTATCGCGGGGAGTTCCGGCCGATCCGCACCAACACGCCGGGCATCGACGTCTGCGAGCTGCTGCCGCTGCACGCGAAGGCGGCCGACCGCTTCACGCTGATTCGCTCCATCGCCCATGAGTTCGCCGATCACGGCGGCGGACACAAACGCTTCCTCACCGGCCGGGCGCCCGCCACGCCGACTGGCTTTGTGAACGACGCCCCCGCGGTCGGCTCGATCGTCGCCAAGATGCGCGAGCACGTCGATCGCGGCTTGCCGAACTACATCTCCGGCACGAATCCCGGCCGGGCGGCGGTAGACACCTACAGCTTCGGCGCCGCGTACCTCGGTCCCGCGTACACGCCGTTCAACGTCCCCGGCGATCCGAGCGAGGCGGACTTCCAGGTGAGGAACATCGCGCTGGCCCAGGAGCTGTCGGACCGGCTGGACGATCGCGTGCGGCTTCTGGAAGGCTTCGACCGCGTACGCTCGGCGATCGATCAGAGCGGCGCCATGGCGGCGATGGACAAGTACAACCAGAAGGCGGTCGCGCTGCTCACCAGCGAAAACGCCCGCCGGGCCTTCGATCTCTCGCAGGAGCCGGAGTCGCTCCGCGACAAGTACGGCCGGCATGCCTGGGGACAACGGGCTCTGTTGGCCCGCCGTCTCGTGGAGGCGGGGTGCAGCTTTGTGACGATGGTGATGGAGAACCCCTATCAGTCCGGTGTGCCAAGACTCCAGGAGGGCGTCTACAACTGGGACTCGCACGCGGTCAACTGCCACCTCTTTGCCGACGCGAAAGTCCGGCTGCCGATTTACGATCGGGCCATCTCGGCCCTGGTCGAAGACCTTTACGATCGCGGACTCGACAAGAAAGTGCTGCTGGTGGTGACCGGCGAGTTCGGCCGCACGCCACGGATCACATCGCAGAACGGCACGCAGACCGGCGTGATGCAGCCCGGGCGGGACCACTGGCCGGGGGCGATGTCGGTCCTCCTGGCCGGCGGCGGAATGCGGACCGGCCAGGTCGTCGGCTCGACTAACTCCAAGGGCGAGCATCCGCAAGACCGCCCGCTCACGCCGAACGATCTTTGGGCCACCGTCTACCGGCATCTGGGGATCGACTACAACCACACGCTCCCCGACCACAGCGGCCGCCCCATGCCGATCCTCCCCTTCGGCGAGCCGATTACGGAGCTGCTTTAAGGCGGACGGGGGCGCGTTGCGGCCAATCGGCGACTTGCGCGACCTCGCGCGGCAGTGCGATAGAATCACGCTATGCCCAAGCTCACCCTCCGCGACCTATTCGCCGTCGTTACGATTGTGACCCTGGCGCTCGGCTCGTGGTTGATCCGTTCAGAAGAGAGGGTTGAAACCGCTGCTATGGTGATGGCCTTGTTCACAATCTCCCTTACGACAGGCACGGTCGTTTGGGCGCTGTGGACATTCCGACGCAAGGTCTCGTTCAAAGAACTGATTGCGATTGGCGCACTCTGGTGCGTTGTGAGTGCGATCTGGGGCGCGTTTTTGGCCCGCTGAGACTGCGC
>JAHWKS010000768.1 GCA_019347795.1 Planctomycetota bacterium
CATAACACGAGCGCCGGGATGATCAACCCCGAGCCGATGACCAGCGCGTAGACGGCGATCGTGTTCAGCACCAAAAGCACGCGGGCCCGCAGCGGGAAATGCGGTTTGCCCTCCAGCGGCAGCGCGATGTTCATCCACGGCGACCACCGCTTGTACGGCTCATGAGCTTTGTGGACGTTCAGCCCAAAGAAGCTCTTGACGATGACCCATGCGCAGCCGAGCCGGGTCTTGGGCCACTCGAACCAGTCGGCGTCTTTCCGCTGATAGCCGAGGTCGGGGTCCTCTTCCGTGTTGGTGAAGCGGTGATGCTGAAAGTGGGTCGCCCGGTAGAGATCGGTGCTCATCCCCAGCGGGAAGGCGATGAACAGATCGCAAACGACATCGTTCGTCGTGCGGTTTTTGTAGAGCAGGTAGTGCACGGCGTCGTGGAGCATCACCCCCAGCGCCTGCTGCCGCGTGGCGATGACGACCATCGCCGCCAGGTACGCCGCCCAATGCCCCGAGGCGACCGCCGCCCAGCCGCACAACAGGATGATCGACCAATGGAAGATCAACAGCCCCGAGGTCCGCCAGCCGTTCACCTGCGACAAACGCCGGACCTCCGCGGCCATCGCCTTGCGAGGATACCGATCCAGGGCGACAGAGAACTCGGGCGGGTCAACGACGTTATCGACGGAATACGAATCAGCGGCGAGCGAAACAGGCATCTCGACAAGATCGAAAGCGAATCAGCGGCGGGGAAGGCTCGTTTGCCCTCCCAGTATAGCAAACTTTACCCTGCCTGCTGAGGAGGGGGCTGGGTTCGTCGGGGGAGCGATCCGGTGCCCCGCTTCCAATCGGCTGTGCACCAGGTGCGGCATCCACATCGCGCGATCGACCACGTCAATCAGCACGTTCGGGTCGAAGGGCTTGCTCAAGTAGTACTCGCCGCCGGCCTGCTGCGTGAGCGAGACGATCTGCGGATCCCGCGAGCCGGAGAGGAACATCACGGGGATGTCCTGCAAGGTTCGGTCGGCCTTCAGATCGCGGCAGAAGTCCAGCCCGCTCTCCTCGCCCAGGTGCGTGTCGCACAGGATCAAATCGGGCGCCAAGGCCCGGGCCGCTTTGAAAGCCGCCTCGGTGTCACGGGCGCAGTGACACTCGTATCCCTGCTTGTGCAGCACCGCCGCCACGCCGGTGAGCATCAGCGGGTCATCGTCAACAATCACGATCGCGCCGCGATCGGGAAGTGGATCGTTCATGTGACAAACCCAGCCGTAGCGTGAGGAACGAACAAAAAACGCCGGCGGAAACGGGACGGGCGATGTTCGCGACTCCTTCGTCTCCACGGCCCGCTTGGATGCCCCCAAAGGGCCGCAGTTGTGCAGATCGAAGAACCGCCTCGTCTCCGTTTCCAACCGGCGTTCACCCGAAGTTGCATCCGGCGCACCCCACGCACGCCGAACGCGACACCACTGGAAGGAAAGGCGACCCCCATAGTTAAGCCTTTCCAACGCTACGTAGAATCGCCATGTTCCCTGATCCAAACGCAGAAAAAGGCGCCGGACCGGCACGAGTTCCCATCGTCGCGGGCGGGCGTAGCGATGATGCCGGTTGTATGAGCGTCATGGATTGAATGCGGCGATTCGCATTGCTGGCCAGCGGATGGACCGGCGGTTATACTGGGCGCTCCTCCACGCTGACCTCTCCGTTGAAGGAGCCTCTCCGATGAAACGCCGACTGCTGATCGCTGCATGCGCCGCATTGATTCTCACCGGCGGCGGGTGGACCTGGCTGCGTCTCTCCGCCGGTGTGCAAATGACGCAGGCCGCCGACGCGTTCCTCGCCACCTTGAGCGAAGAAGAGAAGAAGCAGACCGTCTATCCGTACGATACGCCGAAGCGGCTCGAGTGGCACTTCATTCCCAAGGATGAACGCAAAGGACTGCAGGTCAAGGAGATGAACGAGCAGCAGCAAAAGGCCCTGAACGATCTATTGCGGGCGGCGCTAAGCGAGTCGGGCTACGACAAGTCGAAGAAGATCATGGAGCTGGAGACGGTCCTCAACAAGCTGGAGCAGGGAGGCCGCAACATCCGCGATGCGGAGCGCTACTACGCCACGGTGTTCGGCAATCCCAGCGAAACGGAGCGGTGGGGGTTGAGCTTTGAGGGGCATCACCTCTCGCTCAACTTCGTGGTGGATGAGGGGAAGGTCGTCTCTTCGACGCCGGCCTTCCTCGGCGCCAATCCGGCGATCGTCACCGTCGATCTGGCAGGGACGCTTCCCAAGGGAACGCGGGTATTGGCGAGCGAAGAGGTGCTGGCGTTCGAGCTGCTGAACGCCTTAGACGACGAGCAGCGTTCCCGGGCGATCATCGCCGAAAAGGCCCCGCAGGAGATCCGCGCCGCCGGCGAACCCCAGCCTCCCAAGGCGCCGCCGGCGGGGCTGACGGCAGCCCGGATGACCGATAAGCAGAAGGGAATCCTCACCCGGCTGATCGAGGCGTATGCCGGAACGATGCCCGAAGAGGTGAAAGAGCAACGGATTACGGCGATCGAGGCCGCCGGATTGGGAAACATTCACTTTGCCTGGGCCGGCGCCACGAAGCCCGGCATCGGCCATTACTATCGCCTTCAAGGGCCGACGTTCCTGATCGAGTTCATCAACGTCCAGCCCGACGCCGCCGGCAATCCGGCCAATCACATTCATTCGATATGGCGCGATATGGCGGGCGACTTCGCCATTCCCGCCACGCTGTAGTCAGGAAAGCTCCCTCACGGACGGCCGTTTCGCCGTATCGCTCAATGCCGCAGAAACCTTGGCACCAGGATGGTTTACGGTTCACGTGCACCCAGTGCGGCGATTGCTGCACCGGGGCGCCGGGATATGTGTGGGTAAACCAGGAAGAGATCAAGCAGCTTGCGGCGGCGACCGGCGAAGACGTGGAGCACTTTGAAAAGCTCTACGTGCGCAAGATCGGGATCCGCAAGAGCTTAGTCGAGTTCCCTAACGGCGATTGCGTTTTCTTCGACAGCGAGTCTCGGCGCTGCACCGTCTACGAAGCCCGGCCCCGGCAGTGCCGCACCTGGCCCTTCTGGGACTCGAACCTCCGCTCCCCTGAGGACTGGGAGGAAACGTGCCGCATCTGCCCGGGAAGCGGCAAGGGCCGGCTCTATCAGATCCAGGAGATCGAGGCCCAGCGGAAAGTGATGCGCATTTGACGTTAATTCTTAATTGGTCGAAAGTTACGTTAAATGCAGACGTTGGCGCGCCCCACTCGCTCGTTACCGCAGCCCACGTCGCTTGACGCAAGTGCTAATCTCCAGAGGGTTTGCGTAAAATTGTGGGCGTAACGCAGCAGTTCAACTTCTGGGAGACGCGCACGGCGACGCCTTCGTGCGGGACCCTCGGCCTGCGAACCCTGCGAACGGCTTCTCTTGACTCTAGTGCTTGTGAGATTTACACTTGGAGCATTGCTCGGGTGGTCCGCCCGATCCCTTTTCTCGCCCGTTCCACCGTCGCGAAGGGAGCAGCGTCGTGACCAAAAAAGAGATC
>JAHWKS010000769.1 GCA_019347795.1 Planctomycetota bacterium
GTGCTTGGAGGCGGGCTCGAAGGCGTGACGGACTGCGCATGGAAATCCCTTACTGCGAAAAAGGCTGGAGAGAAGAAACGGCGGCCTTACCTACGCAAGTTGCCCAAATCAAACAACTTATATTGATATTAAACGGAACCGCCGATCGAGACAACCCCGACGTGGCGACGCTGGCGTCCCGAGCAGAAGTGCAAACGCGGCGCCACGATCGAGGAGCGGAATCTGGAGACCCAACGCGTAAGCGAGGGGATTTCACCTTCAGACGGCGAATCACCCTCCCTTACGCGTCGGGCTTCCGAAACCCCTTTATTACGGTCCGCAAGACTCGCCGGTTCGCTCTATCGGGCCGATGCCCGATGACCCGCGCGACTGAAAGACGCCAGCGGGAAAACACGGCTCAGCTCGTTTCGCTCGGCAACGTCAGCTCGATCGCGCTGTAGTTGGCCCCCGCGTCTATTCGCTTTGCTCCATCCCTTGATACACGAATCGGCCGGGGTTCAGAATTCCGTTGGGGTCGAACTTCTTTTTGACTTCTCCCATCAGGCCGAAGGCGGCGTCGCCGCCCCAGACGCTTTGGTGGGTCATTTCGGCGCCGCCGGGGTTGGCGAGGATGACGACGTGCCCCTTCGCCGCCGAGGCCGCCGGCTGCAGACGGCCGATGAGCGTGCGGGAGAGGCCGTCTTTGGGAAACTCGGCGAAGCGAACGATCGCAATGCCGTTTCCGGCGTGGGACTGGATCGAGCAATCCGCCGCGACTTCGCGAACGGTTGCGAGGAACCGCGTCACGCCGCTGGGGACGACGCTCGCTTGAAGCACCAGCGGGGCGGGAGTCGCCGCGGGGAACTCTGTCAGTCGCCGCCACAGTTCCTCGGCCGCCTTGTCGGAGAGGGCGCCGAACTTGCCGGCTCCTTGCTCCCGCCACTCCTCTCCGAGCGTTTGCACTTGCCAGTCCACTTCGGCGGCGGTTCCTTCAAAGCCCACCACCAGGGCGAGATCCTCGTTCAGCGGACGTTCATCGCCGAACGCCTGTAGAACATCGCTCCACTCGGGGCCTGCCAGCAGCTCGATCGCGGCGGGCGTCGTCGCCGATTGCACCAGGGCGGCCAAGAGCGGCTCGGCGTCCTGGAGATCGTGAATTCTCGTCGCCACGAAGGCCGTCTTCTCGGGAATCGGCTTCACCTTCAGCGTGAGCTGCGTGATCACCGCGAGCGTCCCCAGCGAGCCGGTGAGCAGCTTGCAGAAGTCGTAACCGGCGACGTTCTTCACCACCCGGCCGCCGCCGCGGAACGTCATGCCGGTCCCGTCCACGGCGGTGATGCCGATCACGTAATCGCGCACCGTCCCCTGGCCGTATCGCCGCGGCCCGTTGAAGTTTGTGGCCACGACGCCGCCTATGGTGGCTCGCTCCGCGTGAGGAACGTCGATCGGCAATCGCTGCCGCTCCCGAGCGAGCGTCTCCGCGAGCGTCCTCATCGTGACGCCCGCCTCGACCGTGATCGTCATATCGCGGGCCGGATAGTCGATCACGCGATCCAGCCCCGCGAGCGAAAGACCGACGCCCTCACGCCGAGCAGGCAAGCCATAGTCGAGGCTCGTCTCGCCGCCGAGGGGATACACGGCGACGTTCGCCTCGTAGCAGTCGCGGACCGAAGACACCAGTTCGTCCTGCGTTGCAGGCTGAACGTTTTCTAAATCGAGTTTACGGATGATGCTTCCCACCGGTGAGACGCGATTGCCGCTACGGCGAGCGGCTAAAGTTGTCCGCAGTCGGCGATGATTACTTTGGCTTTGGTGGCGCCGGAGCGGGAGCCGAGGGATTCCATTTTTCTCACCACGTCCATGCCTTCCACAACGCGGCCGAAGACGACGTGCCGTCCGTCGAGCCAGGGGGTCGCCACGGTGCAGAGGAAGAATTGCGAGCCGTTGGTGTTGGGGCCCGCGTTGGCCATGCTGAGCACGCCGGGGCCGGTGTGCTTGAGCTGGAAGTTCTCGTCGGCGAACTTCTCGCCGTAGATGGACTTGCCCCCCGTGCCGTTGCCCTTGGTGAAATCGCCCCCCTGGCACATGAACTCCGGGATGATGCGATGGAACGGGCTCCCCTTATAGCCGAACCCTTTCTCGCCGGTGCAGAGCGCGCGAAAGTTTTCGGCCGTCTTGGGCACGACGTCGGCCCGCAGCTCCACGACGATCCGGCCCAGCTTCTCCCCATCGGCGGTGATGTCCATAAAGCAGCGGGGAAGCTCCTTCTTCTCCTGCGCGCGAAGCGAAGAGACGCCAAACGCCGCAGCCAAAACGGCGCACATCAGGAACGATTTGCGAGACATCAGACTCCTCCTTGAAAGGAATGGAAACGAGACGAGCGTAAGTTTACCGGAAAACGCCTGTCGCGGAAGAGAGCCGGGATCGGGGGGTACGCCTACTCGCGGTGCGGATGCGGATGCCGGTGGCTGTGGGAATGCGACGGCCGGAAGTTCTCCGGCAGTGGGAGCGGGAGGCCGAGGAGGTCGCCGTTGGGCTGGAAGCCTTCGCCGTCTACATCCACGAAGATCGGATTCGACACCGCGACCGGCGGATGCGCGCCCCGCTGCTCCCCTTGCACGGCGGTCAGGTCCAGCCCTTCGCCGACGGCCGCCACAATGATGTGGGCGTCCTCCTCCAGCGCCAGCGGAATCTGCTGGTCGAATTTGACTACGTCGTCCGAGAAGCGGTCGGCATGCGTGCGGCGGGTGAAGTTCAGCTTCTCCTGCGGGCGGCCGTTCACGAAGACTTGCACGCGATTGACGTCCATCCAGTTCGGGCACTGCACGCGGACGTGCAGCTCCGCCTTGCCGCCCGGCGCCGCGATGTCTTCTCCCATCGTCGCTGAGGAAGCCCGGCTCGCGCCGGCGGCCTTCAGCCGCACTTCCATGAAGGGGCCGGTGGTCATCAGCAGGTGGCCATGCTCTGCGGCGTGGACCATCTCCATCGTATCGATCTTGGTTGGGTCGTCCGTGGGGCTTTCCAGATAGTTCCGCAGCCACCCGGAGCCGTGATGGTTGTAGTGCGCGTCGGTGTTCACCACGCCGGGGACGCGGTATCCCAGGTTGAGCATCTGCATCCAGTGGAAGATGGGATTGCCCCGGTCGCGGCCTTGCGGCAGCTCCTTGATTGGATTGAAGATCCACTCCGGCGGGTGCACTTCGATGACGTCCATGAAGCCGATCATCTTCTCGAAGCCGCCGTCCGGCTCGCCGTCCTGATTGCGGTCGCCGAGGATTTGCGGCAGGTTGGGATGATTCCCCTGCACCAGCTTCTCGGCGCCCTCATCCCACAACGCAAGACGTTCGATCTGCACGAGCGGATCGGGATCGGTCTGCGGCGCCCCGCCGTCCTGCGTGCGCGGCTTGATGTCCAGCGGGAAGGCGTTCTGATGGTTCACCGGCAGCGGACTGCCGGTCAGCTCCATGCCGCTGCACGTGGCCATGAGCTGCTCGGCCCCGAGCGTCTTGAGGTGCGGGTCGTAGGTGGAGATGCGGTTGTGCTCCGTGCAGGG
>JAHWKS010000770.1 GCA_019347795.1 Planctomycetota bacterium
CTCCTGTCGCTCTTCCACGCCGAGGAGCACATGAGCGATGGCTTCGTCTGCGCGTACAGCGACATCCTCTTTCGCGACAGCGTCGTGCGCGATGCGATGAACCACCCCGGCGACATCGTCGTCTGCGTCGACACGCGCTGGCGCGACCGCTACCAGCACCGCAGCCAGCACCCGGAGCACGATGCGGAAAAAGTCACCGTCAGCGGCGACCGCGTGACGGAGATCCACCGCGACATCGAATCCGCCGACGCCGACGGCGAGTACATCGGCGTCGCCAAGTTCTCCCCGCGCGGCGCGGCGCTGCTGCGCGAGCATTTTCACCGCGTCCGCCGCGACTTCGCCGGCAAGCCGTGGCGCGAGGCGAAGCTTTTCGAGAAGGCGTATTTGATTTTGCTGCTCCAGGAGATGATCGAGCGCGACGTCCCGGTGCATTTCGTCGCCACGCACGGCGACTACGCCGAGATCGACACGGAAGAGGACTACGCCCTGGCGAACGAGGATTGGCCGAAGCGGTTTCCGGCGCCGGCGGCGAGGGGTGGTTGAGCGGAAGCGTCGGCGGGTCCGCCGAGCGGATGGTCATTGCCGCCAGCCCCGTCACGCCTGCCGCGTTTTGCTTCGCCGACGACCTTGGAGTCGTCCGAGGTCCGCCCCGTGCGGCGGCCGGTCTCTAATTGCGCGACGGAACTATGCACTTCACATAACAAGCCCCAAGCGGTAGAGTGGGGCGACGTTGGCAACGCGACTACTTTTTCTTGCGTTTCTTCCCCGGCTTGCTGGCGAGTATCCGCTTCACGTCGGCGGGCGTTGCGGGAGTGCCGCTTCTTGTTTCAGTTTAGCGGTTCCGACCCGAAAAACCGGAACCGTCAGCGGCGGCAATCCCATTCTCGCCGTGATCGATTGGACGAATTCGCGCCAATACGGCCAGACATTATAAATGCCATTTCGCTCTGCGAACGCATCAAAATTGGTTTGCGTCAGCCCTTCTTCCGATCGAACCGTGTAGGTCACGACAAACCGCGCCTCGATTCGGAGGAAAAAATCGTCCGGCGTCGAATTCTTCTCTTTTACCAGCAGATGAAAGTAAGGGTAAACCGAGAGCCGAAGCCTTTCCGGGTCAAAGTGCGTGTCAACGTCAATGTTCGTGATGATCTGCCGGGGCAATTCGCTGTCGAAGTGCTTTTGTTCCGAGCGGCTTTCGAGAAGCCGAATCTCTAGGATTTGCACCCGGTCGGAGACGGCGCGCACCATCTCCGACTGCTGCCTCAAGTCAGAATCGGAAGTTTCGTTCGACATTCCAGACCCTTACGCCACCATCACTTCAGGTTCGCCAGAAACGCCTGGAACAGACTGCGGAACGAATTGCTCCGCAGCCTGTTCCCAGCTCGTGCCCCAATCTCTGACAGACGGTTCGTCGTCGTGCACAAGCGTGAGGCGATGTTCCTTGCAACGATGCAGAGGCTCGGTGCGAACGCACGCACGCAGGCCCAGCGCAAGAAAAACGTCGGACATGGTCCGAAGAGTCATGTTCGCACTGCCATCGAGCAGTTGCGAGATATATCCCTTGGATTTCCCCAGCGAGGTAGCGAGCTGAACACGGTTCAAGTTGTTCGCGTCCATCACCTCGCAAATACGCTCGGTCACGTCCAAAATGATGCGCTCCTGCTCAAAGAGACGGAGCGAGTGGGCATCTTTCACGAACTCACTGATTTGCGACTTAATCATGGTCGTCTCCTCTTATTGGCCTCGATGCTCGGCAAGCAAATTCAGGCCCCTGATAACCTCGCCTCGCGGCCAGTCATCCCCTTTCTTTTCAAATCCGTGAAGGAGATACCAGCACCGCCCGTTCTGGTAGCAACTGACTCGGATACGAAAGCTTTTGAAGGCAAAAAGGTCGCCCTCCACCTGCTTGAACTTTTGGCGATTGGCAATGCGCCCGTGGTCCGCCATTCGCAGGAACAGGTTGTTCAGTTTGGCTTGGTCACCTTTCGATAGCCTGTCGTAGAAGTCTTTCGCAGGCATAGACTTATCTCTTCTGGCGGCGTAGCGAACCTCCCCCCAACTTCCAGGGGGCGTTACCAGAATATCGTCCGCCTCTGCCATGGAGTATAGCTATAACTAAACTATGTGTCAACCGCAATCCCACGTCCCCTGAAAAAGCGTTTTTTTGCTTGGATGGCGGGCAATTTCCCAATCTATTGGGGAAATGGTGGCAATTGCTCGCCGGGTTCGGCGGGCGGCGCGGGCAGGTTTACTGGCTGCTTGTACATCAGTCGCTTGCCCTCAGCCCCTTCAATCGCCAAGTCCCGGCGTTCTGAATCAGTCAGCTTGCGCCCGTCCCAGCGGAACGAAAACTCATCGCAGTACCGCTGAAGATGTTCCTCGCTAACGTGGCGGAACGTGCCGACGATGCCACGCTTGAGCAGCGCGTTCCACGATTCGCACGTGTTTGTGTGCGCGTCGCCATGGACGTACTCACCTAATCCGTGGCAGACTTTCTTGTGCCCGCCTGCGAACTTCTCGCCCGCCTTCTTGTAGCCGACAAATTCATCGGTGTAGAGAGTGGATTGGCTACGGTCGACGTTCTTACGGATCACGGATCGGAGCGTCATGCCGGTGACGTTGGCAACGACCTTGGCGCGACAGCGGCCGTCACGCTCAACGAGTACCGCTACCGGAGTTTTCGACGTACCGCGGCCGGGCTTGTGCTTGCCCGTGTGCTTGCGCGGCTTGCCGCCGACGTACGTTTCATCCGCTTCGATCTTGCCCTTGAGCAACCCGGCCACTGGCTCGCACTTCATCGCCTCACGGATACGGTGGGCAAGGTGCCACGCGGTGCGATACGATCCGAGCCCGAGATTGCGTTGGAGTTGAAGGGCGCTCATGCCCTTCTTGCTGGTTGCCATCAGGTGAAACGCGCGAACCCAAGTCGCCAGCGGAAGGTGCGAATCTTCCATGACGGTCCCGACCGTGACGGTGAAGTGACCACGGCAGTCGCGGCAGGCGAGCAAGCCGGGGCGGGTGGTCTTACCCTCCATGCGGTACACGTTGACGCTCCCGCAATGGGGGCAACCGGGACCGTTCGGCCAACGGATCGCCTCGATATGGGCGCGGGCCTGATCTTCGGTCAGGTTCATGACCTGCTGATTCTTCTGCGACCGCTGTTGAGCGCCGTTCGTTGCCATGCCCATATACTAGGGATGGCGGGCTGTTATGTCAAGTGCATAATTCCGTTGCGCGATTTTTACTTCAGGCCCGGCCAAGACTTGGGCGGCAATTTTTGGAGCTCTGCGCGAAAAATAAGGACTTAGGCCGCGCGAGCGAATCTGTATAAGACCCTCCCGCCCGAGGTGCGGCGGCGGTCTGGGCGATCTGGTTTAACCGTTTCAGCAGAACGGTTAACAACGAGTTAGGCCTGATCGCACGGCCTGCCGCGACGAAAACAGGAGCGCCCGCTATCGCCGGACTGGCGCCCACTGGTCGCCGAGGGTATTTCTGCGCTCGCCGCGCGCTGGCTCGCCGCGGGCGCGGCC